>DATANL010000139.1:0-8662 GCA_036266295.1 Pyrinomonadaceae bacterium
CGCCGTCGGCGACCGAGTCGGCTCGCGCGTGGCAATCGATCAGAAGCTGGAAGAGCTAATGCTCACCCGCCGCCAACTCATGCCCATAATGGAGAACACCTACGCCGACGATCCAGCGACATTGGCCGAGTGGAAGAGAGCCAGCCACATCGAGCGGGTGACGAAGAAAGACGACGAAGAACCACCGCAATCAACTCCAGAGCCTGCGGCATAAACGTGGAATGAAAGAATATGAAAAAAGGAGAACCCCCATGCGAAATCTATCCCTGGTCTCTCTGCTCGTCCTGACTATCGCCTTAACGTATTCAGTTATTCTCGCTCAAGATGGAAACTCTGGCGGCGAGGTTCTAACCAATGACAAAGTGATCACGATGGTTAAGGCCGGCCTTCCGAACAGCATCATCGTCAACAAGATTCACGCCTCGAAGAGTAGCTTCGACACATCAACAGCTGAGTTGATTCGTTTGAAAACCGAAAAAGTCCCTGACGACATTATTAATGCGATGGTCGACGCGTCGGGCGGGACTTCGACTATGAAATTGGCAACGGGTGCCGGCGACACTTCCAAAACCGATCCTAATGATCCACTCGCGACACATGAAGCCGGGATCTATCTCTATGAAGAAAAGGATGGAACAAAGAAGATGACGCAGCTTGAGCCTTCTGTCTCTAAGCAGCAGAAGACCGGGGGAGTCTTCACCTCGGCGATGACCGCGGGTCTCACCAAGGTCAAATTCAAGGCGGCATTGTCAGGACGGAGCGCGTCACTGCAACTGACTTCTCGACGTCCGGTCTTCTATTTCTATTTCGAAGTAAAGAATGCGGGGTTGAGTAGCAACAGCTATTACGCTACGAGCCCGAGCGAATTTGCTTTAGTCAATCTCGACGTAAAGGAAAACACGCGCGAAGTTACAGTTTCGCAAGCGAATGCTTTTGGCGCCCAGAGCGGAACGATGGATAAGGCGTCGCGATCGTTCAAGATTGAAAAGATCGGACCAGGCGTTTACCGCGTGATTCCCGACCAGGATCTGGCCGACGGCGAATACGGTTTCTACAACGGCGGCGGCATGGGCGGCGGAGCAACTGTCGCGAAGATATTCGACTTTGGAATTAAGCTGCCAAGATAGGTCGGATCGCGATTATTGAAAAGCCACACGATTCTCGTTTTTAGGGTCCAGTAATTCATAGACTAAGGAGCCAGCGATGTCCAAATTCGGCCCCCGGGCGACGTTCGCCATTTTGCTCGTTGCGTTTGTTCTTGGCGGTGCATTTTTGTTACGTGGCAATGGTAAACGGTCAGCCACTTTGCCTGCGGCAGTTTCCGAGGTATCGAAAGATGCTGCCATGCCATCCGCAGGTCAGAATGGCGCGTTATCTTATTCCGCTCAAGTTCAGAAACAAGCGGCGTTTGATCAAGGTGCCGACTTGCGCCAACTCTCAACACCACGGGTTTTAGCACTCAGCAGTCGCGTCGTAGTCGCAAAGTGTTTGAGGGTGAATGTGCGTGAAGCGAGCGGCGGCATTTTTACCTTTTCCGAATTTGAAGTGATCGAAGTGTTGAAGGGTAAATTCCCCGACAAGACCTTCACGCTTCGCCTCTACGGCGGGCAACTAGGGAACATAAAGATTGATAATTCTTCGATGCCGCAATTTTCGGCAGACGAAGAAGTTGTGCTCTGTTTGGGTGCAGATAATACGGAAGGGTACCCGACTGTCTACCCGCAAGGTACTTTTCGGATCGCGCTCGAACCGCTGACGCGACAGCGGATAATAGTCACTAACCCAAACGGACTGCCAATATTCAGCGCCAGTGACGACCAGCCTCGTCCCGGCTCGCCGCCGGTGCCACTCGAGGATTTTATTTATTCAATCCGGAAACTACTCCGCAAAACAGGAAGGGAGAACCGATGACTCACCGCAGCCTCAAATCCATTCGCAATCAGTCGTTAACAGTGTCGCTCGCCATAGCGCTCGTATGCTTCGCTCTGCACTCGCCCGCGCGAGCTTATCATTTTTTCTATGACAAGCCGCCAACACCAAACAAATGGGCCAGTCTGCCGGTGAATTTTTTGGTAGACAATGGGCCCACCAATATCCTTCCAGAGATTCAGTCTGCCTTTAACACCTGGAACAACATCTCTACCGCAAAGAATGTCCTGGGAACAGCAACCCTCGCCGCCGGTGATTTCAACGGAGCGAATCAGGGTAGCTCCTGGGGCATCATGACGGGAGATGGCAAGCAGGAAGTGATTTTCGATGAAGACGGTAGCGCATTGGCCAAATTAGGTTTGCCAGTAGATTCCGTTAATGGATATGGCCCAACTGCGACCAATAACGGCACGATCATCGATGCCTTTCTGATCATTAACGGAAAACGGACTAACTTTGATCGACAGTCTACGGAAGTTCATGAGTTGGGACACATACAGGGCTTGGCACATTCTTCCGTAGGTATGCATAACAGCGCTTCTTTTCCCAGCGATGCGCTCGATCCAATTAGCATTAGCGCGGTGCCGACAATGCATCCGAGCTCCGACAATACCGGCACGAACCGGCGCTCCCTTGAGGCTGACGATATCGCGGCACTGTCGGAGCTGTACCCAGAGACCAGTTTCACTACGACGCTCGGGAGCATCCAGGGCACCGTAATACGTTGTGCTGGTGACAAAGCTGTGACCGGTGCAAATGTGCGCGTGGTGAACGCTACCAACGCCAGCATACAGTTAAGTCGCTTCACCGGATTTGACGGAAATGGTGAAGGTCGATTTGTAATCAATGGTGTTCCTCCCGGAACCTATCGCCTGGTGGTGGAACCGATGGGCGCCAACGGCTTTGTCGTCGCCACAAGGTTCGGCACACCCCCGAATGCACAGGAAGATGATTTCCCAACCGAATACTACAATCCGCCGGACGAGGATTCTTGTGTCGAAGAGTTACCGGACAAGGCGGTCAACGTGACGGTTACGGCGGGAGGAACAGCATCTGGAAAGAATTTCAAAGTCGGCGCGGTGGATCTTGCATTTGTGGTCGACGATACAGGTAGTATGGGACCGGAAATTGGAGGCGTGCGCACCGCGCTTACGCAATTCGTTAACGTGATGGATGGAATTAACAAGTTAACGGGAATCCGTTTTCCGAATACGGCGGTTATTACTTTTAAGGATGACGTCACGAAACGCACTGTAAGTAACGATGCCGCCCGGCTAAAGACAGTTATTGGTGGCCTGACGGCGAGCGGTGGCGACGACTGCCCGGAATCTTCCAACGCCGCAGTACTGGCCGCGGGTCGCCTGCTGAAAAAGGGTGGGGTTGCGATTCTGTTTACCGACGCCGATTCGAGATCCGACGGGCCGGACCGAAACACTGTGACGCAACTCTATCGATCGAAGAGTTTGATTTTGGCTACGTTGTTGTCGGGGACTTGCAGTGGGAGCTTTGCCGCGCCACCTGAAATGTCTCAACCCCTCGGGCCAGCTAATCAAATGGATCGAATTGGCCGCGGCGGCGGAGCTTTGGACGAAATACCGACTCCGGCGACGTTGGGAGTTGAGAGTAGTATCCGAACCTTCTCTGAAGAATCGATTCTAACGGGAGGTATCTTTACGTCGATCCCTGGAATCAAGACTGGAGACACCACCGAGACTCAGCGGTACATTAATACGGGCGCTAATCTCTCGGTAGCTTCGGTGGTACCGGCTATTAGTCTCGTAAGTCCGGGCGATGGACCCCGAACCGGAACTCTAAATATCGAGATCAATGGCTCGAACACTAATTTCCAGAGTTCAAGTAAGGTCGAAATTGCGGGCGGCGGAATCACCGTGAATTCGCGCACCGTTAACTCGCCAGAAAAAATTACCGCGAACATCACCATCCAGACAGGGGCGGCCACTGGATTTCGTGACATAACCGTCACCACCACCTTAGGGGCCGGCGTGACTGAGACCGCGACCGGATACGGCGCCTTTAATGTAGTCGTGCCTCCCACCTCGCCCACGATGACTGGCGTGGTCCCCAGCCAGGCCGGCCAGGGGGAAACACTAAACGTTTCGATCTCGGGACTAGGCACACACTTTTTAGGCGGGACTTCGATCGCAGATTTTGGCGCCGGTGTGACTGTCAATTCGCTCACCGTAGTAAATGCCACTACCGCGATAGCTAACATCGCTGTGACCCCCAACGCGGGCGTGGGGCTTCGTGACGTGAAAGTGAAGACTGGAATTGAGACAGCCGCTGAATCTGTTGTCGGTCCCTTTCTGGTTACCGCCCCGGCGCCAGTTATTCCTTTGGTGACCGACGTGGCTCCTGCCGTCGGCAAACAGGATCAGACTCTAACTATTGCGCTCGTTGGCAAGAACACTAATTTCGCGGCGGGGAAATCGGTAGTTAGTTTCAGTGGCAGCGGAATCGTGGTCAATAGCACGAACGTAACTTCCGCCACTAGTTTGACTGCTAATATTTCGATCTCGGCCACAGCGACTCTGGGGTTTAGGGACGTGTTCGTTACCACCGCCAGTGAAAACGCGTCGATTTTGAGTGCGTTCCAGGTAGCGTGTAATCCTCTGATCTCACCCCAGACCCTGCAATTCAATAGTGCTTCTTTCAGTGCAGCAGAGAATGGAGGTACCGCACTTGTAACCGTGACCCGCAATGCGTGTGAAGCGACTGGGTCGCTGTCCGTTGGTTACGCTACGAGCAATGGCACGGCTAAAGAAGGCAAGGACTACACCGCAGCGCAGGGTGTCTTGAATTTCGCCCCAGGAGAAACCACCAAGAGTTTTTCGGTCCTAATCATCGACAATGGTTTCGTCGATGGCAGCCGCACTGTGAATCTTAGTCTTAGCAGCCCGACGGGAGCGGCGCTGGCTTCTCCCAGTAGTGGCGTGCTCACCATAGCCGACAACGATACCACAGCCGGGATTAATCCGGCTGATACGCCACGGTCCTTTGTGCAATTTCATTATTATGACTTCCTGGGTCGCTTCCCCGATCAAAGCGGCTGGGATTTCTGGACCAACACCATCAGTGGTTGCGGCGTAAACCAGAGTTGCATCGATGCAAAACGGATTAACGCCTCGGGTGCATTCTTCCTTTCGATCGAGTTTCAAGAAACCGGTTATCTCGTTTACCGCATCTACAAATCAGCCTTCGGCAACATCGCGAGTGCTCCCGTCCCTATACGTTTCGAAGAGTTTCTGCCGGATACCGAACAGATTAGGAATGGTGTGGTCGTCAACCAAGGCAACTGGCAGGCGCAGTTGGAGGCAAACAAGGTCGCATTCACCCAAGCGTTTGTGCAGCGCAGTCGTTTCATTGCAGCCTATCCGACGGCCATGACGCCCGCGGCCTTTGTTGACCTGCTGTTCCTTCGAGCGGGCGTGACTCCTTCAACAACTCAACGAAACGCGGCTATTGCCGAATTCGGAACTGCCACGAACACGGTCGACACCAATGCGCGGGCGCGGGCGCTCCGTGGTGTGGCAGAAAACCCGGTTCTTAATCAACAGGAATTCAACCGTGCGTTTGTATTGATGCAGTACTTCGGATATTTGCGGAGGAACCCCTACGACGCGCCCGAGGCGACGCGAGACTACAGCGGTTATGACTTCTGGTTAATTAAGCTGAATCAGTTTAAGGGCGATTACATTGCGGCGGAGATGGTGAAGGCATTCATCTCCTCCGGCGAATACCGACAGCGATTTGGACCGTGATACAAAAGGGGCATTTGGGGGCGGGAGCCGGTAACGGCGACTCGGAAACAATACTTAGAAGCAAGCAGATGTGGCTTGGATGAAGCCGATTTTATTCAAGCCACATTTGCTGAGGGAATACAGAGCACCACTGTCAGAAGCGAACAGCAGCAAACCATCCAGAATATCTTCATGAGCTTCTCCCGCTGTTAGGTTGATTTCTTTACTTCTGTCGCCAAGTCGTCGCGGACGAACTATAGCGAACAGTGAGGCGGTGAAACATAGAAATCAAAACCCGAGGTAGCTCGCGGAGGGCATCGCAATAAACCTTTGTGGTTAACAACTTCCTCCACTCGTGTTAATAATCTCTGCCCTGAGGCGTTATATGGGCGGAGAAGATTTTCAGGAGGAAGCCGTGCTGGCTGCTGTCAAACCGCTCAAATCATCCGCAGACTTCAATGAATCCGCCGATTCCGCGGTCAACGTTCGCCCGGCGATAGCCGAAGTAAGACCGTTGGCGAACGTGATATCGGACGGGGCCAATAGCGTCGGAAACCTTTTTCAGCAACACAATCAGCGAGTCTTTCGCACGGCTTATCGCGTGACGGGCAGTGTCGCCGATGCCGAGGACGTGCTGCAGACGGTGTTTCTGCGAATGGCGCGGGGGCAAGAGGCCGCGGCCTCGGCCGAGAATGTTGAAGCTTATTTATGTCGCGCGGCAGTGAACGCGTCGTTGGATTTGCTTCGCAGCCGCAAGCGTTCGAAAGCGGTGGCGATTGATGATCTCGAAAGCGAGGCCAGTGCTGCCTCGTTCGGCGCCGGCCGCAACCCGGAAACACGTCACGAAGATCGCGAGTTGCAGAAGTTGATTCGTGAGGCGGTCGGCAAACTCGGCGATACGGCCGGACAGATGTTCGCGCTGCGCTACTTCGAAGGTTACGGCAACGCCGAGATAGCGCAGATGATGAAGACGTCGGCGCTGGTCGTCGGGGTCACACTGCACCGCGCGCGCGCGCGGCTGCGCAAAGAGATTGGAAATTATTTGCGTGCATGACGTTTAGCGCGCGGACTTGTCCGCGCAATGGCGGCACAAGTGCCGCCTCTAAACGAGGGAATGTTTAAGGCAATCATTGGAGTGAAATCATGAAGAAGAGAGAACTCGACAACTTGTTGGATGAAGTCACCGCGGGGATTCGATCGGAGCAGATCGACGATGCGGCGATTAAGGGTGCGAGCGATCGTGTCTGGTCGCGAATGAATGGTACGAGCACGATGCTCGCGGACAGCGTGCAGGAGGCGGGCCCGTCAAATCGCATCGAAGGCTGCGCTGATTTTCAATCGCTGATTCCTGCGTATCTGGGCAGCCAGCTGACCGAAGCACGTTCGTTGCTGCTGGTCGATCATACGCATGAGTGCATTCCGTGTCGCAAGGCGCTGAAGAACGCGCGTGAATCGCGCGTGGCGGTGA
Source organism: Pyrinomonadaceae bacterium (assembly GCA_036266295.1). Classification (GTDB taxonomy): domain Bacteria; phylum Acidobacteriota; class Blastocatellia; order Pyrinomonadales; family Pyrinomonadaceae; genus UBA11740. The sequence continues at coordinate 7,156 of DATANL010000139.1, forward strand.
AAGCGGATCGCATCGTGAAGATGCAAACGCGAAAACGCGCGGCCGTACCCGGATACAGCTTGCGGCCGGTGGTGCTCCGTTGGGGAATTGCGGCGGTCCTGGTAATCGGGCTGGGTCTAATCGCGCTGCCGATTGTCGAGCGTTACGTTCCGGTCGGTTCTCTCGATGCGACTGTGCAAGCCGCTGAGGGGCCGCTCTACGGAGTCGCTGATGCTAAGACGCGCGCACTGAATGTCGGCGAGAAGATCGGGCAGGGCGATGTCCTCCGTACGCCGAAAGATGGCCGCGCGATGGTCCGTCTGCAGGACGGCACCACGATCGAGATGAAAGATCGGTCCGAGGTCTCTTTGAAGCGCACCATGAATGGAACGACGCTGCATGTCGATGGTGGCAGCGTCATCGTGCAGGCGACTAAGCAACAGCAGCCGCGTCGCACGGTTTTCGGGAAGTTGCTGAGAACGCTTCATCTCGTGCCTCAGGATTGGGGCAGTTTCTATGTCCAGACTGGCGACTCCATAGTTGCCGTCGCTGGAACTACGTTCGCTGTTAACGCCGGGACCAAAGGTTCGCGTGTCAGTGTCATCGAAGGCGAAGTCCATCTTGATCACAACGGCCAGGACAAAGTCCTGCGCAGCGGCGAACAGGCAACGACCAACGTCGCGATTGAAGCAGTCCCCGTAAAAGAAGACGTCAAGTGGAGCCGCAATGCTGCACAGTATGCGCAGGTGCTCGACGCGTTAGCTTCGTTGAAGAATGAATTGCGCGCGGTGCCGAAACCCGGCGTGCGCAACTCGACGCGCCTGCTCGAGATGATGCCGGCCACGACCGTGATGTACGCAGCGATTCCAAATCTGGCAGCCTCGATTACCGAATCGAACCGCATCATCGAAGAACGGATTCAACAGAACCCGGCGCTGCGCGACTGGTTTGCGAATCGCCGCGAGCCACGTGGGCCGGCGATGAACCAGGCGATTGCCGCTATCAAGGATTTCGGCGATCAACTCGGTGAAGAAATTGCCGTGGGCGCCGGCATGAGCGATCAGGGCCAGCCGACCGAGCCGATTGTCCTCGCCCAGTTGAAGAACCCCGGCGGCTTCCGCGCGTTCTTCGATGCCGAAGTGCAGAAGCTCAACACGAACGGCAAAGCGCCGCAGGTGATTTGGATCGACGATCCGAAGACGGCGCAGCCCGCAGCCACGACCGGCCAGGGACCTTTGTATGTTTGGATTACCGGAGATGTGTTGGTCGGTTCGCCCAAGCTCGCGCAACTGCAAGCGGTAGCCAACGGCGCCAGCGGCTTCTCTGCGACTCCGTTCTACTCGCGCATTGCTCAGGTTTACAGCGAGGGCGCGGGCATTGTCGTAGCAGCCGATTTGGAAAAGATTATTGCGCACACGCGCGGCGTGCGGCGCATCGGCATGGGCGACGATCATGAACAGGCGCTCAACCAGTTGGGCATTTTTAATGTCACCTCGTTCGTGCTCGACTCGAAAGATACCGACGGCAA
>DATANL010000140.1:0-3784 GCA_036266295.1 Pyrinomonadaceae bacterium
CAGGTGCTCTTTCAGCAACGATTCATCTGCCATCATCTGGCGCGACGCGCCGGCGAAGGCCGCGGCCACGACCCGCTGCGCCTCTTTAGTTGATCCGTTGGCCAACTCCAATCCGCGGACGCCCTGGGCGACGATTTGCGGCGGAGTTTCCAACGCCCCAGTCCCGGCATTGATGGTTACGATCAAGGTGATGATACCTTCGTAAGCCAGCTTCTTTCGCTCGCGCACCGTCTCGTAATCGATCTCTTCAAAGCCGCTGTCATCGATGAACGTCCGCTTGATTTCGCGGTGATCGACAATGGTGGCGCGTTCGCCGTCGAGCTCCAACACATCACCGTTTTCGATCAGCACGATGCGTTCTTCCGGAATGTCGAGATGGTTCTTGACGAACTCTTTGTGCCGGAACAGCATGCGATATTCGCCGTGAATGGGCACGACAAACTTGGGCCGCACGGCCTCGGTCATGATGCGAATGTCTTCCTGCGAGGCGTGACCACTGACGTGAATCAAACGGCGTTTCTCTTCAATGATATTGGCGCCGCGCTTGTACATGAATCCGATCAGTTTCGAGATGGCGCGCTCATTACCGGGGATGATGCGGGCCGAAAGTACCACGGTGTCGGTCTCTTCGATCGTGACGCCTTTGTAGACCTGCGTCGCCATCTGGTAGAGCGCGGCGCGCGGCTCAGCCTGCGATCCGGTGACGAGAAACACGACTTCGTTATCGGCCATCAACTTGGTGTCGTTGATGCTGACAAGCATGCCGTCATGGATATCGAGATAACCAAGCCGATCGGCAATCTCGACGTTCTTCTGCATCGATCGCCCGAGCACGCAAACCTTCCGATCGAATTGCTGCGCCACGTCCAACACAATTTGCAGCCGATGGATTGAAGACGCGAAGGCCGCCACAATGATGCGACCGCGGGCTTCCGCAAAAATCTCTTCAAAGGCCGGAATCACCGCGCGTTCCGACGGCGTACGTCCCGGCACGGTCGCGTTCGTCGAATCAGACAGCAGCGCCAGCACGCCTTCCTGACCGTAGCGGCGCAGGGTTCTGAGATCGATGGGCTCGCCAATCACCGGCGTCTCGTCAACCTTGTAATCACCTGTGTGAATAATCGTGCCGACCGGAGTTTTGATCGCCAGATGAAAACAATCGATCAATGAATGGGACGCGCGAATGAATTCGATCGTGAACGATCCAATCGTCACAACGTCGCGCGGCTCGACGCGATGCAGCATTACATCACCGAGCAGTCCGTGCTCATCCAGCTTGCTTTCCGCCAGGCCCAGCGTGAAGTGCGACGCATAAACCGGCACGTTGATTTTCTTCAGGACGTAAGGCAGCGCGCCGATATGATCTTCATGACCATGCGTGAGAATAATCGCCGTGATGTCCTGCTTGTACTGTTCGAGGATTTCAAAATCAGGAATGCAGACATCGACGCCGTAGACGCTCTCTTCGGGAAAGCCCATGCCCGCGTCGAGCACCAGCATCTCGTCGCCGCAGCGCAGCAGAGTACAGTTCATCCCGAACTCGCCGATTCCGCCGAGGGGAATAATTTCGATGACATTAGCCACTTACGATGTTTGCTCGACTCTCTGGACGGGAACAGTCTTGAACTTTGAAAAAGTATATCACGCAAAGAGTTAGAGGGGAGCGACAAGGTTGACTAAGATAGCTCGGTCGTTTGGAAGCGCTGTAACCGGCGGCTCCTTTGGGACGGCAAACATTCCCTGGAATCTCCGTTGCGCGCATCTCCTACGAATGAAACACAGCGAAGCTTTCCGGGTTTGAAAATGTGATAACCTGACGGTAATGAACATCAAAGTAATCATCGAACCAGGCGAAGACGGCCATTTCGTCGCGCACGTTCCTTCTTTGAAGAGTTGTTGGTCGCAGGGCAAGACAAAAGAGGAAGCGCTTCGCAACATTCGTGAAGCAATCGATCTTTATCTTGAGCCCGAGCCGGAAGAACTCCGCGAGGATCAGGAACTTGTGGAATTATCGATGTGAAACTCCCACTGCTTTCCGCCAGAGAAGTTTTCGCCGCGCTAAAGCGTCTCGGATTTGCAGAAGTCCATCGCAAGGGTTCTCACGTAAAGATGAGACATCCCGATGGCCGCGTCATAGTATTTCCATTCCATGATGAAGTGGATCGTCATACGTTAAAAGGCGCCTTGCGGGATGCCGAGGTTGATATTATTGAATTTCTGAAAGCCCTTCGCTGACAATACACCCCTATCGCCGAGTCAACAAACGGGTTTGCCCCGAAAAGCCAAAGGGTTATGCGTCGAACGGAAAAGCTTTACGAAACGAGGATGATCACGCAACGGGTCGAGTTTCGCTTCGGTGCCAAACCAGACCAGCCACGGGTCGCGTTCGGCGGCGGCCTTCTCCAGGCAATCCAGCGCGGTTTCGTAATCGCGCAGCGCGACGTGGGCCAACGCCAGGAAATATTCCTTCACATAATTGTTCTTCGCGGTCGCAATCATCTCCCTGCGCACGCGTTCGGCTTCATCGCGTAAGCCGGCGGCGCCAAGTCCGAAACACAGGAAAGTCAAAGGCATCACCGCCGGCGCCAGGCGCGCGCACTCGCGCAACTCAATCAACGCGCGTTCGGTATCGCCAAGCTCGAGCAGACAGTTGCCCACCTGCAAATGGCCCTGAAAGTTCGATGGGTCGAGATCGATTATTTGCTGACCCTTGGCCATTGATTGCTCAAAGTCACGCACCTGATAAAGCGACCAGGCGGTCAAAGTCATCTGGCGCAGTGACAGCGGATCCAATTCCTCGGCGCGCTTGATTTCAAACAATCCTTCCTCGGAACGGCCGGTCCCGATCAGCATGCTCGAATACCATTCGTGGGCCAGCGAGTAATTCGGATTCAATTCCAGCGCGCGCCGGAATAGTTGCTCAGCCTCGGCCCAATTGCATTCCCAACAGGAAACCGTCAGTCCCAGGCTGGCGTAAGCTTCGCCGAGCGACTCGTCCAATTCGACGGCGCGTTGCGCCGCTTCTTTCGCCTCGGCATGAGTCTCCGACGCCGGCAGGATTCCGTAGATGCCGGCCCAGTTATAAAAGTCGGCGAGACCGACGTACGCCAGGGCGTAGCCGGGATCGAGTTTGGTTGCTTCTTCGAACGCCGTGAAAGCGCGCGGCAACGATTCGGGGGTGAACGAGTTCCAGAAGAAGCGTCCTCGCAGATAGGCTTCGAACGCGCTCGGATTGTCCGTGGCGCGCTTGCGAAAAGTGCGGCGCCCGGTGTCGGTCAGTTGCGGCAACAGCGATTCGGCGACCTGCTTTGAAATCGAGTCTTCGAGTTTGAGCGCGTCCGAAAAATTCTCGTCGAATTGATGGGCCCATGAGTTCGCCGCTTGCCGCATATCGAGCAACTGAAGCGAGACGCGCACGCGGCTGCCGAGCGTCTTGATGCGCCCATCAAGAACATAGTCGACGCCTAGTTCGTGACCGGCGCGAAGCGGATCGGCATTCTCGTCAGCGTATGGCGCGACCGCGCTGGTGGGACGAACCGCCAGCGTGCGCACGCCGCTCAATCGAGTGATCATGGCATCTGCGAGGCCGAGGCCGAGGAAGGCATCTCCCGTATTGCTCGACTCGCCGAGTTTCATAATCTTCAACGGCAGGATGGCTATGGACTTTACGTCCGGACGGCGGGCAGGCGCGTACGCCGGCGCCAACACAGTCCAGCCATTCAAGTGACGCAGAATGTCTTCGCGGAAAGCCGAAACCGATTCATAACGTTGGTCCGGATCTTTG
>DATANL010000141.1:0-4631 GCA_036266295.1 Pyrinomonadaceae bacterium
GCAAATCGGGCAGCGCGAAATTAACTCGGCCATCGCCGCCGTATGTAGTCCCCAGCAAACTGAATAACGGCTGGTTCTGATTAATCGGCAGGAGCTGTCCATTGCACATCGCCCACCCCTTGGGCGCGAAGTTAAAACTCATGATGCGGATTTCAGAGAGAAATGGTTCTGCCATTTTTGAACTCCTTCAGGTTTGAAAACATCGAGCCGCCCTCAGCCAATTCGGTCGACTGGGACAGTCATTAGCTAAGTTGGTTCAGCGATAATGATTCCGCTGGCGACGTCCTCACTGGTCTCGGTGTTCGTAATTTCCCAGTCAAGGTCGTTTACGAGCAATTGATAATTGCTACCATTCGAAGTAAAGCTGTATGCAAAACTGATCCCAACGAATTGGGCGTCATTGAATTGAATAACCGGCCAGCCCATCGTGTCGCTATTGTCCATCGAGCCGTCCAGGTTGAGACTACCCATGACGATCGTTATGTCACCATCGGCGCCGAGATTCGTTTCGTAGGCGTAAGGTCCGTCGGCAGGCACTTGGCTGGGATCATAAGTAACGGTCACCGTCATCGGTCCTCCCGAAATAATCCCCTCAAATGCGCCTTCAGAATCGGTAGGAAAAATGATCTGGCCGTTATACGTCCCCTTTACGTCCAATTGTTACTCCAGTGGTTTCGTCTGCGTTGGAAAACAATCAATCGTGAGTCAGAAATGCCGACAGCAACGATCGCGAAAGCGATTTTCACCTTAGCGAAATGCAACCAGGGGAAAAGTGGCGCGGATTCTAATCGCTAGGCAACGAGAAAGCAAGCAATTTTTTTATCACTTAAGCGCGGTGCAGATGCAAGAATCCCGCACGGTGCCTTTTACGAGGCACAAATCATCATCGTACCCAACTCAAGCCGCGTTTGACTCTCATCTTATTAGATTCAAATCATCCGCTCGCTTACCCGCAGGCTTGCGGTGGCGTTTCGGCTTCACGGTCGGTGCCGGCGCCGGCGACTGTGTGACTGGAGCGACGGTCGTTGTTGTCGTTGGCGCTGCCGCGGTATTAGCCGGCGACGAATTTGTCGTCGTGGTCGAGGTGGTTGTAGTTGTAGTCGTGTTCCCCTGCCCCGCTGGAACGGTACGAACCCGACCAGGCGCTTTTGTACCGCTCAGATCCGCCAGCGACAGTCGATTGAGCGTGGCCAAATAACTCTGGGCGCCATTCTGATCGGCTCCGCCCGGCACCATTAACAATTGGAACGTGCCGAGACTTCCATGCACAAGCGTGTACGTCTCCTGCGGTTGCGGACGATTGCCGCCGCGGAATAACAACGCGAAACATTCGCCGCCCTTGGAAGCGGGCAGGTCCTCAATACCAACGAGGGTCACTTCGACGATTCCACTTGCAGTGTGAAGCTGAAAAACCGAGTTGAGGAGCGTCTTGAAAGTCTCCTTCGAATAGTTACCCAGAATGTCGCTCTGCTGAGGCGGCGCCTCGGTGGGATTGCCGTCGCGTTCCTTGAAACTCTGGGCCAGCAGGGTGCGCACCGGAAAAGCCGCGACCGCCGCGGCAAGCACACCAGCTTTCACAAATCTTCGTCGAGTGATGGACATCTACGCCTCCTAAGGGTTTTTCCGATCGGGTGAGTCCGATTTACGGGGCGGAAGTTTGTAAGGTTCCGCGCTTATCGTTTTGGGCCGGAGCAGTCTATTATCTTTCTTCCTGCTATTCAATCTTTCTTTTGCAGAATTTTTGCAACCACGAACAGCTCAAATGACCACCGCTCCACCGCAATTTTCGTTACCGCATGGCGAAACGCTAGCGTTGCGTCCGGTCACTCCGGACGATGATCAATTTCTCCTGTCGGTCTATGACAGCACACGCGACGAAGAGTTGGCCCAGGCGGAATGGCAGCCGGGACAACGAGACGCTTTCCTGAAATGGCAGTTCGATTTGCAACGAGCCGAGTACGACGCGCGCTTTCCGGATGCTGAATATTACGTACTCGTCATCGATGATCGCCCGGCCGGACGAATCTGGATCGGACAAGACCCGAGACAGATTCGCTTATTGGACATTGCACTGCTGCCGGAATTTCAAAACCGCGGCGCCGGCACCCTGCTTCTGCGATGGTTGATCGATCGCGCCAAGGCTTGCGGCAAACCGCTCCGGCACATGGTCTTTGTACTCAATAATGACGCGCACCGATTTTATGAACGTCTGGGCTTTGTCATGATCGAAGACTTTGGCGGCTACAAGCACATGGAGTGGAACTCCGGTGATAGCGACAGTTGACGATGCGATCGCGCCTCAACCATCACTGCCGCGAAAATAATTGAACACAGCTTCGTACCGGTAGCCGCCCTGGTTGCCCGATACAGGCACCAGGAAAATATCCAATTCACCCATCTGTTCATGGGACAGGTGATACATCTGCTGCGGTAAGCACTGCTCGCCTGGTCCCTCAAAAAAAGCCGAAAAGCGCTCCAAGCCCGGCTGCTCGTGTTCGTGTGGCCGGTAGTGTTTGACTTCGACGAGGCACAGCTCGATTTTCGAATCTTCTTTAATGAGCTGAAATTTCGTATTGACGTGTTGAGAAAACTCTTTCTCAGTCAGGGCAGCGGGCATCGATCGGTTTCCTGTCGGTTCATTACGCAGAGGTTCGGAGAACTGATGCGAAGATAGCAAGGGAGCGCCCGAATTTCATTTCGAGCGCTCCGTTTGGTTTGAGCTACTGCTTGTTGCCGATGATTGCACCATCGCCAATCACGAAGTAACCCGCTGGCGGCGCTCCGTTATTGGCATCGGCAAACGCCTTGGCCGCAGCCGCTTCGGCCAGGACCGCATTGACGTTGGCCGAACTCGAGCTCTTCGGAACGACTACCGTAACGGTTGCGAATGAGCTTCCGGACCGGACCACGATCAGATAAACACGACCGTCTCCTGCGTCCACCCTTTCCGCTCGCAGACGCAGGGTACTCACCGCAATGTCCTTCGCATCGGGCGAGTAGATGTCATTGTGGCCGGTCTCTGTCTCATCATCTTCATCGCCAAAGACCTGCACAGTGATTGGTCCGGGCGGGCAATTCACCGTTCCACCTGAAGCCAGAGCTGCCAGCCCCACATTGATCAAGTCGTGGTTGTTCTGCGGCAGCTGGCTCAAGGTTACTGACGCGGTCACTACCACCGCCGGATTGTTCACTGTGAAGGACGTGCTCGCAGAGTTATTCCCCGGCGTGCCGTCGGGAGGCGACGCCGCGCTTATGCTCGAGCTGTTCATAATTGTCGAGCCATTCGCGTCACTGCAGCTGACCTTCGCGATCACGGTCAACGTCGCGGTCTCGCCGTTAGCCATGGTTCCCTTCGTGCAAGTGATGGTGCCATTGCCGCCAACCGGCAGCGTGTTGCAACTCCAGCCCGCCGGATTCGATTGCGATACCACCTCCAAACCGGACGGAACAGAGTCACTGAATGTGGCGCCGCTGGCTGGAGCGGGACCGTTGTTAATGACCTGAATGGTGTACATCACGTTATTGCCGGCATCGATCGAAGCGGTGTTCGGCGATCGGGTCTTACTAATCGCCAAATCCGCCAGGGCCTGAACCAGCGTAGTTGCCGTCGCTGAGTTATTGCCGGAAATCGGGTCGGCAGTCGCACTCGACGCGGTGGCAGTATTGCTTATGGTTGTGCCATTGGCTGTGCCGGCATTCACGTTCACTACGACTGTGAAGACGCTCGAACCGCTTGCCAGCAGTGTGGGCGTCGTGAAGCTCAAAGTGCCGGTGCCCCCCGCAGGTACTGCGTCAGTTCGCGCCCAGCCTGCCGGTGTCGTCACCGAGACCAGCGTGGTGTTTGCGGGCACTGCATCAGAGAGCGACAAGGATTGAGCGTCGCTCGGCCCGTTATTGGTTACCGTGATCGTGTAGGTGATGTTGTTTCCGACGACGACTGGATCAGGTGAATCAGTCTTCGTCACCGCCAGATCCGCCATCGGAGTGAGCGTGTCTGTATCCGTCGCGCTGTTGTTTCCGGTCGACGGATCGGTCACTCCGCCTGGTGCGGTTACGGTGGCCGTATTGCTCAGGCTTCCGACCGCCGACGGCGAGACCACCGCGTTCACGGTGTAGGTGACACTGCCGCCAACCGGCATGTTCAGCGTGTCATTGATGTTGCCGGAGCCCGAAGCCGTGTTTCCGCTCGCTCCGCCCGAGGCGACGCTGGTGAAGCTTACGCCCGTAAGAATTCCCGGGAAGGTATCGTTCACCGTCGTGCCCGGCGCATCGCTGGGACCTGAGTTGGTTACCGTGATCGTGTAGGTCACGCCGGTGCCCGGAACCTTGCTGGTTACTCCGTCGGTCTTGGTGATCGACAGATCAGCTTGCGGGGTGAGCGTGTCAGTATCGGTCGCGCTGTTGTTTCCTGTCGACGGATCGGTCACTCCACCCGGCGCCGTAACCGTTGCTGTATTACTGAGGCTTCCGGTCGCCGATGATTGAATGTTCGCGTTGACCGTGTAGGTGACACTGCTGCCGCTGGGCATATTGACCGTGTCGCTGATGTTGCCGGCACCCGAAGCAGTGTTTCCGGTCGCTCCGCCCGCGGCAACGCTGGTGAACGTGACTCCAGTAAGAGTTCCCGGGAA
>DATANL010000142.1:0-3879 GCA_036266295.1 Pyrinomonadaceae bacterium
CGATAACATTGTATTGCAGTGCGGTGATTGCAAGAGCCGCAATTACGTGACGACGAAGAACAAGAAGACTACTCCGGATCGTCTGGAGTTCAAGAAGTTCTGCCGACGCTGCCGTAAGCACACGGATCATAAAGAGACTAAGTAGGAAGGATGAAGGATGAAGGATGAAGCGTGGTTGTAGTTCATCCCTCATCCTTCAGAATTCATCCTTTGATTCAGGGGTATAGTGTCAACGGCTAGCACGTCGGTCTCCAAAACCGAAAGTCCGGGTTCGAATCCTGGTACCCCTGCCAGTTAAGAGTGAAGTAGTGGCCGATAAGTTAGACGACATTACCGTGAGCGAAGAAGAACGCGAATTCGAAGCTGAAACGCCCAGCGTCGAGGTGCCGGAAGTTACCGGTGGCGAACCGCTTAAAAAAGCGAAGCGGAGTGCGACGCCCTCAACGGCGCGCGCCAAACAGCGGGCCGCCGCGCCGGGGTTCTTCGCGCGAACCGGGCAATTTATTCGGGACACGCGCGCCGAGATGCGCCGCGTTTCGTGGCCGACGGCCAACGAAGTTAAGAACACGACGATCATCACTTTGATCGCGGTAATTTTCTTCGCGGTGTATTTGTTCGGCATCGACCGGGTTTGGGCATACTTGATTGATCATCTGCGCGGTTGGCTCGGAGGCTGATAAGAGATTCCATGAATCAGTGGTTCATACTTCATACCTATTCCGGACACGAGAAGAAGGTTTGCGAAAGCCTCAAAGCTCGCGTTGCGGGCACTGATCTGGAACCGGCGATCGTGCAGGTGCTGGTGCCGACCGAGACTGTGGTCGAGATGCGCGGCAATAAACGCGTTGAGTCGGCGCGCATGTTCTATCCGGGCTATGTGCTGATCCAAATCGATTGTGACGACCGCGGTCATATTCCGGACGACGTCTTTCATGCGATTCGCTCGACCCCGAAGGTGACTGGATTCGTTGGTGGGCAGACGCCGACGCCGCTGACCCAGGACGAGGTCGATCAGATTCTGAATCAGCAGGCCGCGGCCGAAGAGAAACCGAAGCCAAAGTTTTCTTATGCGGCCGGCGAAACGGTCCGCATCAAATCCGGGCCGTTCCAGAGTTTTACGGGCAAGGTCGAAGAAGTTAACGAAGATAAGTCCACGCTGAAAGTTACGGTAACGATCTTCGGGCGATCGACTCCGGTTGAGTTGAATTTCCTGGACGTCGAGAAGGTCACCTTCACCGAAGAGGAATGACGGCGAAGTTCGAGTATTCGGCCGGCGAGATGGTGCGCATCAAAACGGGCGCTTTTCAGAATTTTACCGGGCGAATAGAAGAGGTCGACGAATCGACCGCGACCATCAAGGTCCGGGTCGAGATTTTCGGCCGGACTGAGCCGATTGAATTGAGGTTCCTCGACGTGGAAAAGATAGCGTTTAGGGAAGAAGAATAATGGCAAAGAAGATTTCAGGTTATATCAAGTTGCAGGTGCCTGCGGGCAAAGCTAACCCTGCGCCGCCGATTGGGCCGGCGCTGGGCCAGCACGGCGTGAACATCATGGAGTTCTGCAAGGCGTTCAACGCCAAGACTGCGCAGATGGATCCGGACATGAAGATTCCGGTCGTCATCACGGTCTACGCGGATCGCTCGTTCACGTTCGAAACCAAAACGCCGCCGGCAGCTGATCTGTTGAAGAAGGCTGCGGGAATCTCAGCCGGTTCGGGTAAGCCGAACAAGGAAAAGGTCGGCAAGATTTCCAAAGCGAAGATTGAAGAGATCGCCAAGACGAAGATGCCCGATCTGAACACGACCAACCTCGAGAGCGCGATGCGCACGATCGAAGGAACGGCCCGGCAGATGGGGTTGACGGTGGAATAGTTGCGGAATGCGGATTTCGGATTGCGGATTGATCGCAAGCGAAGGCGTTCCGATTTGAGAGGGAGAAAAACGCGAATTACGAGACCAGGACCGGATCAAATCCGCAATCCGAATTCCGCAATCCGCAATTTCGTTCGCACCTCGGAGCTAATACATGAAGAAACACGGAAAGAAGTATCGCGCGGCGGCCGAGAAGGTTGACCTGGCACGCAAGTACGGTCTTGATGAAGCGGTCAAGACTCTCAAAGAAATTTCCTTCGCAAAGTTCGACGAGACAGTTGAATTGACGATCTGGCTGGGTGTCGATCCGCGCAAAGCGGACCAGTTGGTGCGCGGCACGATCGTACTGCCGCACGGCTTGGGCAAGACCAAAACGATCGTCGTGATCGCGCAGGGGGACAAGCTCAGAGAGGCCGAAGAAGCGGGCGCCGATTTTGTCGGCGGCGAGGACCTCGTCAATAAGATCAAAGGTGGCTGGCTGGATTTCGACGCGGTCATCGCGACGCCCGACATGATGCGGTTTGTGGGCGGTCTGGGTAAGGTGCTCGGTCCGCGCGGCTTGATGCCGAATCCGAAGACCGGCACGGTGACGCCGGACGTCAAAACCGCGGTCAGAGAAACAAAGGCCGGCAAGGTTGAGTATCGCGTCGATAAGACCGGCGTCATTCACACCGGCGTTGGAAAGATTTCGTTCGACGAAAACAAGATCGTCGAAAACGCCCGGGCGTTGATTGATGCGGTGGCGAAAGCCAAGCCTTCGACCGCCAAGGGCAAGTACATGAAGAAGGTCAACCTGGCGTCGACCATGAGCCCCGGCATCCTTTTGGATGAAGCCGTGTTTGCGAGATAAGTGAGGAGCGAAAATGAAAAGTAAGGCGCAGAAACAGAAAGACCTCGACGCCCTCGCGGAGCAATTCAAGCAAGCGAACGCGGCGATGCTGGTCAGTTTTAAGAACATGACCGTGGCCAAGGACCAGGAGCTGCGGCGGCAACTTCGCGAAGCCGGCGTAAGTTACGAAGTTGTAAAGAACACCCTGGCGCGGAAGGCTGCGGCCGGCACCGCGCTTGAGCCTGTTGTCGATCAGTTCAAAGGCGTGACCGCCGTGGCGTTGAGCACCACCGATCCGGTGGCGTTGTCCAAGGCGATTTCGAAATTCGCCAAAGCGAACGCCGAAATCTTTACCTTCAAGGCCGGACTGGTCGAAGGCAAAGTTGTCGAGCTGAAAGAAGTCGAGTCAATTGCGAGCCTGCCGTCACGCGAAGAGTTGATCTCGAAGGTCCTCTTCCTGATCAACGCGCAGGCCCAGCGGTTGGTGACGGTTATCCAGGCCGTCCCGCGCAATCTCGCGATCGTGATGGATCAAGTGCGCGCGCAGAAGGAAGCGCAAGGCGCGTAAGGTTTGGTAGCACAGACTTCAGTCTGTGAATGGATGCGGTAGGATCACAGACTGAAGTCTGTGCTACCGATTGAGTTTGGTGATCGTCGCTTTCGTCAGTGGACGATCGGGTCGGGCAAAAGTTGCGGCGATGCAGCTGCGGCGGCTGCCGATGAAAACTGCAAACGTTTTCAATTTGAGATTTCAAATCTGAAACTGGTTTGCGCATAAGTGATACAGGAGAGTTAATAAAGTCATGGCTGATATTCAGGGTATTGTCGATCAAATTAAAGAGATGACGCTGCTCGAAGCTTCGCAGCTCGTCAAGCTGATGGAAGAAACCTTCGGCGTGTCGGCGGCGGCGGCAGTGGCCGCGGCCCCAGCGGCAGGCGCGGCAGCAGGCGGTGAAGCTGCAGCTCCGGCGGAAGAGCAGACTGAATTCGATGTCATTCTTCAGGCCGCCGGCGGCAACAAGATCAACGTCATCAAGGTCGTTCGCGAAGTGACCGCCCTCGGTCTCAAAGAAGCGAAGGATCTCGTCGAAGCTGCTCCGAAGGCCGTCAAAGAAGGCGTGTCAAAGGAAGAGGCTGAGACCATCAAACAGAAACTGACGGACGCGGGCGCGACTGTCG
>DATANL010000143.1:0-8746 GCA_036266295.1 Pyrinomonadaceae bacterium
TGCCAACTCTTCTTCCATTCCGCCAGCCAGTCGCGATCAGGAACTTCGCTAACCCGCAGGTCACTCATCGCCGCCGGCAGAAGATTGTAGATGCTCAACGCATCGAGCAATTGCGTCTTGACCGATTCAATCTCAGGCGCACTAGCGAAATATCCGCGCACAGTGGCTTTGTCTCCGTCATCGTTTGTTTCAGTGCCGAGCGCGTCTGCCTCCATCAATCCATATTCGATGGCTTCACGCGCCGGCGCCTCCACGACCACGTCCAGCGCGTACCACGACCGCGCAGTTTCTCTTCCGAAGCCGCTCATCACTGGACGCCCATTTCATCGAGCACATGCTGCTTATCGCGCCAGTCGGCTTCGACTTTGACGAATAGTTCCAAATGGCAGCGATGGCCCAGCAGCTTTTCGATATCGTGGCGCGCGCGCATGCCGATTTGTTTCAGCCGTTGGGCCCCGTGGCCGATGATGATCTTCTTCTGCGACTCGCGTTCGACAAAGATGGCGCAGTAGATGCGGGTGAAGTCCTCTCGTATGTCGTCCCATTTTTCGGTCAACACGCCGGCGACGTAAGGAATTTCCTCGCCCGTGCTCTCGAGGATCTTTTCGCGCACGATCTCGGCAGCCAGCGCGCGCAGCGGCTGGTCCGTGAGTTCGTCTTCGGAAAATAACGCCTCGCCGAGCGGCAGGTGCTCGATCATTTCATCGAGCAAGGTCGTTACCTGATCGCCCTTCAATGCTGAAATCGGCAGGATGGCCCGCCAGTCGAATTCAGATTTATATAATTCAATCAAGGGCAGAAGCTTCGACTTGTCTTTGAGCTTGTCAGTCTTGTTGAGCAACAAGAGCGCCGGCTTGTCCGCTTGTTTTACTAGATCGAGCACGAACCGGTCTCCATTGCCGGTCGACACTGAGGCATCGCGCATCAGGCAAACCAAATCAACGCCGAGCAGCGCGTCGTGCACCGCGGCCATCATCCGCCGATTCAATTCGTAACCGGGCTTGTGCACGCCAGGGGTATCGACGAGGACGATCTGTCCTTCAGGCCGGGTGACGATGCCGAGAATTTTGAAGCGGGTCGTTTGAGGTTTATTTGATACGGCGGCAATTTTTTCGCCGACCAGACGATTCAACAAGGTCGACTTGCCGGCGTTGGGACGGCCGACGAGCGCGACGTAACCGGCGTGAAATGATTCTGATGATTCAATATCGGTGGCCATGAATTCGCGGCTCAGCCGCCGCAGCAGTGCGGTAAGCCTATGGCTTACCGTTAGGTCTTGCTCTTAATTCCTCATGAGGCTGAGCCTCAATGAGCATATATGAGAAGCAATAGCTCGGAAAGGCAAGCCTTTCCGCACTGGCGCTGTGGCAAGCCACGACGGAAGGCAACGTCGCAAGTTCACAGTCCCTTTAACGGCTGTCCGAAAGTAAACTCAATCAGGTGCCCGTCCGGATCACGAATGGTCGTGAAGTATCCCACGACGCCTCCCACCTCTGTTGGTGAGTCAACCAGAAAATTGTCCCGGCGCGCGAGCGCGGCAATGTCATCAACTTCTGCGCGCGAGTCGCACTGAAATCCGAAATGATCGAGCCGCGCTTTCACTTCGTCTTGTACCATCACCAAAACGAACGCAGGATCCTCATTCTCCGCCACCGGCGGCCCGAGCCATACGTTATGCCTGCCTTCTTTGCGACGATCGCGAACGATCGAGAGACCACAGACACTGGTATAAAACTCAACGGATCGATCGAGGTTGCTGACGTTGATGGTGATGTGCGTCCAACGCGGCGGCATCGTTAGGTGGTGGCGGGCAAGCCTTTGCGGGCCACGTCGGCCAGCACTTCACAGAAGCGATCCAGTTCCCAAAGGGTGGTGTAGAGATTAGGCGTGATGCGAATGCCGACGAATTCTTCGTGCGCGATCGGAGTGGTGAAGATGTGGTGCTTGCTGAAAAGATAGCCGCCGACCTTTCCCTGATCCAAACCTTCAATCTGCACGTTCGCAATCGCGCACATCTGGTTCGGATCGAATGACGTGTTGAAGCGAATCTTCGGCACATCTTTCAGCTTGTCCATCCAATAACGCGACAGGTAACGCAGTCGCGCTTCCTTGCGTTTGCCGCCAATGCCGTTGTGAAACAGGATCGATTCGCCAATCGCCAGTTTCGGCGCGGCTGAGTGCGTGCCAATCTCTTCGAACTTGCGAATGTCGCCTTTCTGTTTGTCTTCGGCAGCAAACAGCGGCCAAATCTTCGCAATCTTGTCGCGCTTTACGTAGAGCAGCCCGGTGCCTTTCGGCGAGTAGAGCCACTTATGCAGCGACGTCCCGAAGTAATCGCAGTCGAGGTCTTTCTGTTTGAAATCAAACTGGGCGAAGGAATGCGCGCCATCGACGATGGTCTCGACGCCGTGACGGCGCGCCATTTGACACACGGCTTTCACCGGCGTGATTTGACCGGTGATGTTGATTTGATGAGCTATCTGAATCAGTCGCGTGCGCGGGGTGATCGCGCGTTCGAAAGCCGAGGTGATCTCTTCGATGTTCTTCGGCGGAATCGGAATCTTGATGAGGTTGAGCTTGATGCCTTCGCGCTGTTCGCGTTGCCGGATGGTCGTCAGCATGCGGCCGTAATCCTGGGTGGTGGTCAGGACCTCATCGCCTGATTTTAAATCCATGCCGAGCAGCAGCGTCTCGAGCGATTCCGAAGCGTTGCGCGTGATGGCGATCTCTTCCCGATCACAGCCGAACAATTCAGCGAGACCGGTGCGGATGGTTTCGCATTGGGGCTCGAGAATCTGCCACATCGTGTACGCGGTCGCGTCTTCCTGTTGCCAGATGTAGCGCACCAGCGCTTCGGTTACGATCCGGGGGCTCGGACTGACACCGCCGTTGTTCAGATTGATGAGGCCGCGCGTGACGGTGAAGGCATTTTGGATCGTCGACCAGTAGCTTTCATCCATCGCCGCTTGTTCCGGCGAGAGGTGCGCGACCGATTTGGTTGCCGCTTCGATCTCCTTCAGCATCGATGCGATGGTTGAAGACGACAGCGTGGCGAGGCCGAGTGACTTTCCGGCCAACGAGAGAAAGTTGCGTCTGGGGAATTGATTCATGGTTTGTGCTGCTTACACCGAACGGATTTGAACCACAGAGGACACAGAGAGAGACACGAAATTGAAAATTGCAAATTGCAAAATGAAAATTGCAAAGTTCAGAAAATCAATAGCGACAGCATCAATTTAAAATTTGCATTTTTCAATTTTCAATTTGCAATTTCCCTCAAAGCTTTATCAAGGCGACGGCACCTCAACTTCGTATCCAGCCTTGATCCAGGCGGCCGTGCCGCCGGTTACGTTCAGTAGATTTGTAAAGCCGAACTGTTGCGCGATGCTGGTCGCGGCGCTGGACCGATAGCCGCCGGCGCAGATGATTGCGCTGGGCACGTCAGGATTCAAATTCAAAGTTGGAAAAGTCTCGCGGAATTTTGCCAGCGGCGCGGTCACCGCGCGCGGCGCGTGGCCGCTTCCATACTCGGCGGGACGGCGCACATCGATCAGTTGCAGATCGGGGTTTGAATTTAAAAGATCTTTTAGCTCGGCCACGCTAATCTGCGGCACCTGGGCAACTTCAAAACCGGCGGCGCGCCAGCCATCGACACCGCCCGCGAGGTAGCCGCTGACTCGTTCCAATCCAACCCGCGCCAGGCGCATCTGCGCTTCATCAATCTGTTCCGGTGAACTGGCGACAATTATGACGTGGGCAGTCAGCGGAATCAGCGAACCAGCCCACGAAGCGAACTGGCCGCTCAAACCGATGTTGAGCGACCCGGGCACATGGCCCGCGCCAAACTCCGCGGCCGTCCTCACGTCGAGCACCACGCAACCGTGTTGGCTGGCTTCGCGGACTTCCGCGGGCGACATGGCTTGCGGTTTGGCCAGATGGTCGAGCGCCTCAGCGCCCGATCGATTGATCTCCGCGTCTTTGGAAAAATAAGCGGGCGCCTCAGGCAAGTCAGTCGTCATGATCGCGACAAACTGGTCCTTTGTCATCGGCTGCAGTGCGTAATTGAACTTGCGCTGCTGGCCAATCGTCGAAGAAGTTTCGGTCGAAAGATTTTTGCCGCACATCGAACCGGCGCCGTGCGCGGGATAAACCTCAGCCGAATCATCCAGCCGCAAAATCTTTTCGTGGAGGCTGTCATACATCATTCCCGCCATCATCTGCGGCGTGTAACCTTTGCCACCGGCTAAGTCAGGCCGGCCCACATCGCCGATGAAGAGTGTGTCTCCAGTGAGAAGTTTCGCCGGCTCGGCAGAATTCATTGTGTCGATTGCCAGCACACAAATGCTCTCGGGCGTGTGACCCGGGGTCTCCATGATGCGCAAAGTGACGTGGCCAATGGTCAGTTCGTCGCCGTCCTTCACCGCGCGATGGTCAAAGGTGACGCCGGCCTGTTTGCCGAACACGATTTCGGCGCCGGTCTTATCGGCGAGTTCGCGATGACCGCTAATGAAATCTGCGTGGAGGTGCGTCTCGATGATGTACCTGATCTTAAGTTGATGCGCGTTGGCTTCTTCGATGTATTGATCGACGTCGCGCTGCGGATCGACCACCGCAGCTTCGCCGGCTGCGCCGATCAGGTACGACGCGTGCGCCAGACAACCCAAATAGAATTGTTTGAAGTACATCTTCAACGCGAGTGGGGTGTGATGTTCGATTCTCGCTTAAAACATCGTTCGCGGCAAGACGATAGTTTGGAGGTAGGGTCTTAATTCGGAAAACGATCGCGTTCACTCACCCGGCAGCCCGGAGGGCTGCGAGAGAGTAGCCGGTGGTCGCAGACCACCGGAAAGCGTTATTCTTGCCACCGGTGGTCTTCTCCCGATACATCGGGATTCGACCACGGCTACTTTCTCGCAGCCCTTCGGGTTGCATTCTGATGACTCAACGATATCTTGACGTGAAATCCCGCGGGTGTTTTCAAATTAAGACATGACCGTTTGGAGCGCGGCTTACTCCAAAATCAGTAATCAACCACGCCGCCGCGCGTGTCGCGCATTGTCTGTTGCGCGATGGCCAGGTAGGCGGTGAGCCGAATCTCGAGCGGGCCGACGCGATCGGCATCAATTTTGGCCCGCTCAAAATTCATCAAACCCAAACTCGCCAAAGACATGGACATCTGGTTTGAAAGATTCGCCAGCGCGTTGCCGTTGTTGGTGATCAATTCGCCGTCGCGATAATAGCGTTCGTTGAACCCGTTCATAGTCACGGCCGCCGCGGCCAGGTCGTTGAATTGATCCACCAACGGCTCGATCAAATCAAAAGCCCGGGCCACGTCATAGCGGCTGAAAGCGCGCGCCAGTTGCAGGCGGGCAAACATGTGTTGCTGGTCGGCGGCCCTGCCCACGTCTAGCATCGCTCCCAGTTGGTCGAGATAACCAATGGCCGCCGCGCGTTTCAGGCCGGGGCCGATACGCGTTACGACTTCGCCGATGATCTGCACGCGTTCGAGACTGGGCCGCATGTTGGTAAGAATTCGCATCGCCTCGTCGACGCGGCCCTTATTGATTGCGGTGAAGATTGCCTGCCGGTCGAGGTTTCGCATGGCCTGCTGTCGTTGGCTCGGATTAGAAATCTTTTCGGTGATTAACAAACGCGCTCGGTCCGTATCGCCGGTTTGAATTAGTCGATTCGCCAACTGTTCATAGAGTGACGAGCGCATTTCGTCCGGCGCGGCGCCGATGGATTCAAGCGCCGCTTCGGGGTTGCCGCCGTTAATGACGGCCTGATATTTCGCCCATGCCTCTTGTGGCTGGTTGCCCGACGATTGCACGGCAATCAACTTTTCGTCTAACGCACCTTTCTTGTCGGCGGCATAGGCTTGTAAGTCCGGCGCCACTCGTTGCAGCGCGGTAATTAACTGCTGAGCCATGTTTCGCTTCTCGTCATAGTTGTTCGTCCGCGGCGGCTCGTAGGCCAGAGCTTCGGCGACCATCTTCTGGACCAGGTCGCGAATATCGTCGTTGGTGAGCAAGCTGACCGGTGCACCGTTACCTGCGCCGCTGCGGTTGCGCATGGGTTGATGCGCGATATTCAAAAGATTGATCGCCAGATAACCGGCCGGCGGATTCTGCATCAGCCGTTCGGTTTGGAGCTTGGCCGCCACGTCGTGGGCCAGACGCGAAGCCAGTTCCTGGTCCTTACCGGCGATCTGATAAATGACCCCGACCAGGCCGTCCGTGACCCCACCAGTCTTCAAACTGTCTTCGGCCATTTGAAAACTGCGGTGAGGATCTTTGGCGGCCAACTGCCCCATGAGCTGCGACTCGAGTCCTTGCTCGAACCTTCGTTGCGCGGCGCCGCCCTCTGGATTGGCCCACCCGCGCGTCGAACGCAGAAAGTCGAGGGCCAACTCCGGATCGAGTGCGCCGAGATTGTTCACGATCTCCTGTCTGAGGTTCTGCGCAATCCTGAAGTTCTCGTAATAATCCGGGTCGCTCGGGTCGGTCGCGGCCATGAATTCCTTGACGCTTTCGGTCCCTTGCTCGAACAATTTAGTCGCGCGTTTCTGATCGCTGTCCCAGAGAATTTGCCCGGCCTTCATCTGAAAACGCGCGCGCGTCTCAAGCCGATGAATTTGCGGAAACAGATCGATGGCATCCGCGGCCAGGGCCTGGCCTTTCAGTTTCAACTGATCGGATTGACTGCCGGCTTTCAGTTCCTCTTCCGTTGCCTTTCGCACTTCAGTGACTTTGATTTCGTATTTTCCGGGCGGCGGGTTAACAGCCTGGCCCAGCGGCGCCACCTCGATGCGGTACGCGCCGGCTTCAAGAGCGACCACCGAAACGTTTTCAGGACCCTCATCCCCGTTAGGACTGTCGAACTCGCCCAATTTTTTGCCGCCCGGCGAAAAGACCCGCACGATGACATCGATGCCGCGCTGGTCCACGACCAGCTGCAGGTACTGATTCTGCTCAAGTGTGATGTTGTAGTTATGCGCCTGTCCGCCGGCCAGGGTGCGCTCGATCGGAGTGCCAACTTGTAACGCGGTCGGGCCGCCTGCTTGAGCGATCGCAAACGCAAAGCTCATAAACACCACCGGCAGCGACCAGAGAAATTGATGGTGAGCACGACGCATATTGGCTACTCCTTCCACGCAGGGAAACGGTGCAGTGTAATACCGTTTAGATCAGATTTGACACGCTCGATCCAATGACGCTCGAACGAGAGATTAGTTCCTGACTTCCGGGGTCGTTGGTGCTTAGGAATGGTGTTTGGAGAAAAGCGTTGCCTGTCGCGAGATTAACCACGACATGTCACTCGCCGGGTCGATACCGAACGACCGCCTGAGCGTCGACATCTTTGGCAGTAAACGCCACCGGCTTCAACTGGCCTTTTGCGAACATTTCCGCCTGATCTGCGAACCAGGGCGAGTCGCGGCGCGGGCTCTCTCCATAAGCCAAAATCGAAAGCGCCTGTGGCACATCGTCAAATTCAACCGCGAGTATCCATCCATCTCCGCCGTTCGCCGCTAGTTTGCCGTCGGGTTCCCGGCTGAACGCGAGCGCGCGAAAACATCCCATGGATGAAGCGCAGCCACCCACCGGAACATCGACGTTGCCGCGGCGCACGCGGTGTACGTCGCCCCAGGCGACGTCGAAACTTCCGTAGCGGCGCGTCGTCTCAGTCACGGCCCAATTGAAAGATGCGACGGCTCGATCCGGATCGGCCAAACCGCGCGGTGTGTTGAATGGCTCATCGGCAGTCCAGACTTTCGCAAAACGTTTTTCATCCGGTAAGGGTGTGCGGTTCGGAGGACGCAAGCCTGAGTACTCGGCCCACCAGATTTCAAACAGCACTGCGCCCTTGCTCTCGGGTGCAGCCGTGTTGTCCCAGTGTTCAAGCAACTCAATCGCGGAGATCACATCTGCGCTGGGCCCTTTCGCTTTCACCGCGGCGATCAAATCTGACTTGACCCGATCAGCCACCAGCATGCGATAGCTGTGCTTCAATCGAATTACATCTGCGAGACTCAATTTGTTGTCGCCGCCGATCAACTGAATTGCCAACTGACCGCGCAAGGAGAGATCGGGAGGCTCGAAATTCGGATAAGCATTTGTCTTATCGACCGGGCCGCGCACGTTGGTGAAGTGCGGCGAATCATTTTCATTGTGTATGTAGCCACCCTTCGGATTGAGCACCTGCGGTAGAGACTCGAAAGGCACATAGCGCGTCCAGACGTCGCGCATGGTGTGCGCCGGCGTCGCCGCGGCAGTCCCGCCCGGCGCATGCGGCAACAGCGGTAATGAAGCATTCCAGATGAAAAAGATGTTGCCCGCATGATCGGCATACGTGAAGTTGGAAGTTACCCGCGCGCGCAGCTTCATGGCGTCTTTCCATTCCGCGAGTGACTTGGCGCGCATCATGCGCAGAAACTGTTCGCCGGCGCGAAACTCTCCGTCGCCCGCTGTCTTCACAATGTAGATCTTCCCGTTGGCCCGATAGATCACCGGACCCAGCGGCGTTGACCAGAACTCGTTCGTGATCGTCGAAAGGCCTTCGCCATTTCGAAACGTGACGGTGCGCGACTCGCGCGTGAGCGGCAGCGAAGTGCCGTCGAACAAATAATGGTCAGTGGCTTTGGGATCGACATCAAGCGCGTAGATCTCTGACAGGTCCTGCGAGTTGTTGGTCGTCGACCAGCCGAGATATCGATTAAAGCCGCCGACCACGATGAACGGTCCGCCAA
>DATANL010000144.1:0-15078 GCA_036266295.1 Pyrinomonadaceae bacterium
CCACCGAGGGTCACCGCCAGACCGAATCCCACGCCGAGGACGCGCAAGAGGCTGCCGTGATGTTTGGTGTCGCTCACAGGGTGCGGGTGACTTTGGATAATGATCGTGGCTGATCCGGATTCAAACCTTTCGCCTCAGCCAGCAAGGCGGCAAACAACTGGGCCGGTATGATGTAAGGAATCGGCGCGAGGAATTCATCGATCTCGCGCGGCATGATGATCGAGCGCGAGCACAATCCGGCAACATCCAGGTCGGCGGTAATCACCAGAGTGTCGGCCTTCAACTCGCTCAAGCGCGCGATCAAGTCTTTCGTTCCGGCCAACATCTGTCCGGGCGGCGCGAACAGCATCACCGGAAAGTGACGCTCGATCATCGCGAGCGGGCCATGCAGAAAGTCCGCCGAGGAAAATCGTTCAGCTACCACGTAGCAAGTTTCCATCAGCTTTAACGCGAACTCGTAAGCATTCGCGTAAGCCAGTCCGCGTCCGACGACCACACAGTTTTCCATGAAGACGTAACGCTGCACGAGTTCGACGATGGCCGGCTTTTGTTCGAGCGCGCGGGCGGCGAACTCGGGAATTCTTGCGAAATCGATCGCGGAGCTTTGGCCGGCAAGCGCGGCGGACAACATATAGAAGAGCATCATTTGTCCGGTGAAGGTTTTGGTGGCCGCCACGGATTGTTCGCGGCCGCCGTGCATCAGCAAAGTTTCATCGACGAGCTTCACCATCGATGATCTCGATTCGTTGGTGATGCCAATCGTAAAAGCGCCACCGGCGCGGGCGTTTTCCAGGACGAGGTTGATGTCCTCGCCTTCGCCCGATTGGGAAACGCCGATCACCAGCGCGCGCTTCAGACTGAGTTTTGCGTGATAGATCGTATGGACCGAAGGCGCCGAAAGCGATACGGGAATCCCCGTCGCGATCTCGAGCAGGTAGCGGCCGAACAACGCGGCGTTATCAGAACTGCCGCGCGCAACCAGCACGATCAGATCGATGTCTCTATTTCGCAGCGCACGCGCGAGACGTGAAATCTTTTGCTGCTCGCCCGCGATCGTTTTCGCGAGAGCGTCGGGCTGCTCAAAGATCTCCTGGAGCATTAATGACATGTGTTCTCGAGTAACGTTCGTTTAGATGCCGGACTTGTCCGGCTCTCGCCGTCCGGCACAAGTGCCGGCTCTAAACAGGATAGAAATTTGGAAAGCGTGAGCGATGGATTGCTAATCACCATCGTTATCGAGTAAATAGTCTCGCGTCCTGACTAATCTGAAAATCAAAACTTATAGAAGTTATAAACACAATCGAGTGATGGGAATAACTTTAACACGAACCGACATGTGCCGATTTCTAATCATAGCCGCCTGTGCTTTCTTTTGCGCGGCCACCCCCGCGCAGACGAGCCTGCAAATAATTCCCGCGCCCAAACAGGTGACCGCCGGCGAAGGATCGTTTGCGCTGCGCGATGCGCGCGTCGCTCTCGCCGATTCAAAATCTGCCGACGATCAATTCGCCGCGCAGGATTTTATTAATGATGTGAAAACAACTGCCGGAGCGACGCTGTCGATTGGCCGCAGAGGCCGGCGAGACATCCTGATCGGCCGGCTCGACTCTCTGCCAATTGCGCAGGCGTTGAAGCGAATGAATGCGACAGCGCCGCCGACGTTGGGCGAAGAAGGCTACGTCATTTTCGGCGACGCCAACCAGGTGATCGTGGCCGGAAACACGGCAGCCGGGACTTTTTATGGGCTGCAAACCTTGAAGCAACTCGTGCGCGGTGACGGTGCGAATGCCGCAATTCCCGCAGTGAAGATCGTCGATTGGCCGACGATGCGTTGGCGCGCCTTGTCTGATGACATCAGTCGTGGCCCGCTGCCGACGGTCGAATACATCAAGCGACAGATTCGCACCGAAGCTTATTTCAAAATGAACATGCACTCCTTTTATATGGAGCACACGTTCAGCAGCCAGTCACATCCTTTGATTGGGCCGGAGGGCGGCTCGCTCACTCCGGCTGAAATCAAAGACCTGGTCGCGTACGCGCGGAACTATCACGTCGAGCTGGTTCCCGAACAGCAGACCTTTGGTCATCTGCACAAGGCCCTGCGGCTGGAGAAATATGCCGAGTTGGCCGAGACACCGCTGGGCGATGTGCTGTCGCCGCAACAGCAAGCCAGTTACAAACTGATCGAAGATTGGTACAAGGAACTCAACGAACTTTTTCCCGGGCAATTCTTCCACATCGGCGAGGACGAAACTTTTGAGTTGGGCGAAGGCCAGAGCAAGGCCGAAGCGCAAGCCAAAGGAGTCGGCGCGATCTATTTCCAACACCTGAATCGCGTGCGCGATTTGCTGAAACCTTACAACCGCAAGCTGATGTTCTGGGGTGACATCGCGCTGCATCATCCCGATCTGATCGGCAATATTCCGAAAGACATGATCGTCATGAATTGGCAGTACGGCGCGCGTGATGAATTCATGACATCAATCAAGCCGTTTCAGGACGCCGGATTGCAGCAGTTCGTTTGTCCCGGCGCGCAGACCTGGAACCAGATTTTTCCGAACACCGACGCGGCCGCTAAGAACATCATTAACTTTGTGCGCGATGGGCAGAAGGCCGGCGCCATCGGCATGATGAACACCACCTGGGACGACGACGGCGAGTCTTTGTTCGAGATGGCGTGGTATCCGATCGCCCTGGGCGCCGCGGCTGCGTGGCAGGAAGGCACATTAGATCGCGCCGAGTTTGATAAGAATTTCGCGTGGTCATTCTTTCGCGCCGAAGGGAATGATCTGTCGGCGGCGACTGTCGAGCTGGGAACGGCCGGTGGTGGATTAGGCGATGAAGTGTTCTGGCGCGATCCATTCACTACGCAGTTCATAAATTTTTCGCGGGCGAATGTTGATCGAATCAAGAAGATGCGTCTGGCGGTTGAAGACGCGCAGGAGAAGGTGGCGCGCAATGGAAACCAGGCGCGGCGCAATCGTGAGAATCTCGACGCGCTAATGTTCGCCGCGCGCCGCTTCGATCATCTCGGTCGCCGTTACCAGGTGATGCAGAAATTCAGCGATCAATACTGGGACGCGTATTTGAATCTCGGAGATCGGACCAGGGTGCGCCGGCTGCGTTATTACACCGGCGCGATTTACAACAACATGCGCGAGATGGCGGAAGAGCTTTCAATTGTGAAAGAGGGTTATCGCAAGCAGTGGCTCGCCGAGAATCGGCCCTATTGGTTGGAGAGCGTGCTGGCCCGCTACGATCAGATGATCTCGATCTGGCTCGGGAAGAGCCGGCAGATGGACGAAGTCTTGCGCAAGTATGAAGCGACCTCGACGTTGCCGAGTCCTGAGGAGTTTGGATTGGGACCGCGCCCAGTCGCGCCGGCGCCGGCAAGACAATAAGAAGTTATCCGCAGATTACACAGATTACGCAGATTGGTAAGACGGAATTAGTGAGAACTAACGCGTAATGATCGTGAAGCCTCTCGTTGAAAATGATCCCAGAACGTTCGCAATCATTGGTGCGGCGATGGAAGTTCATAGACTACTAGGATGTGGCTTCTTGAAGCTGTTTACCAGGAAGCTTTGGCAATCGAATTCAAAGCCAGGAATATCGTCTTCAAGCGTGAATTGTATTTGCCTATAAGGGTAGCCTCCTCAGCACCTCTTATTGCGCGGACTTCATCTGCTTCGATTCGATCGTAGTTGAGTTGAAGGCGCTCGCGCACATGAGCGGGACCGAAGAGGCGCAAGTAATTAATTATCTCAAAGCAGCCGGATACGAGGTGGGCGTTTTGCTAAATTTCGGGACACGTAGCTTACAACATCGTCGTTTGGTTCTTTCCAAATCTGTGTAATCTGCGTAATCTGCGGATACTCCTTCTTCTTATGCCTGACAAAACCGCGCGTCTGGTTTCCCTCGATGTCTTCCGCGGTCTGACCATCGCGGGGATGGTGCTGGTCAACAATCCCGGCACGTGGTCGCACATCTATTGGCCGCTCGAGCATGCCGAGTGGAATGGATGGACGCCGACTGATCTGATCTTTCCGTTTTTCCTGTTCATCGTCGGCGTCGCAATTCCGCTGGCTTTTGGCAAACGAATCGAGCGTGGCGACGCGCGTCGTTCGCTCTTTCTCAAGGTCCTCTATCGCTCGGCCATCATTTTCCTGCTGGGTGAATTCCTCGCCGGCTTCCCTTATTTCAACCTGGCGACGATTCGCATTCCGGGCGTGCTGCAACGCATCGCTGTCTGCTATTTGTTCGCGGGAATTATTTATCTGACGACGCGCGCGCGCACTACAGCCATCATCGCGGTCGCCCTGCTGGTGGTCTATCACATCCTGATGACGCGCGGTCACGCCCCCGGCGCCTACGTCGGTGACCTGAGCAAGGAAGGAAGTCTGGCGTCGTACATCGATCGAACTGTCTTTGGTCCGCATGTCTGGCGGCAAGCCGTCGTTTACGATCCGGAAGGAATTCTCAGCACCATGGGTGCGCTGGCGACGACCTTGTTTGGCGTGCTCACCGGCTACTTGATTGGAGACAAAGAGCGAACGCCGGTCGAGAAAGTCGTCGTGATGTTCGTCGCGGGATTCGCGTGCATCATGGTCGGATGGTGTTGGAACCCCTGGTTCCCGATTAATAAATCTCTGTGGACGAGCTCGTATGTTTTCTTCACCGGCGGACTGGCGCTCGAATTTCTGGCGCTCTGTTATTGGCTGATCGA
Organism: Pyrinomonadaceae bacterium; assembly: GCA_036266295.1. Classification (GTDB taxonomy): domain Bacteria; phylum Acidobacteriota; class Blastocatellia; order Pyrinomonadales; family Pyrinomonadaceae; genus UBA11740. Next base: position 4,727 of record DATANL010000144.1, read on the forward strand.
CATCAAGGGCTACAAAGCATGGACGAAGCCGTTTGTAATTTTTGGCGTCAACGCGATCGTTTTGTTCGTCGGCACGGGCATGATGGCGCGGCTCGCCGGCATGAGCTCAGGCTTCATAGGCAAGTTTACGTCGCTGCTTCATATCACCAAGCCCGACGGCTCGCCGCAAGCCATTCAGCCATTCATCTACAATCATCTTTTTGCTTCGTGGCTGTCGCCGAACAACGCGTCGCTCGCGTTTGCGATCTCGTTTATCCTGCTTTGGCTTTTTTTCATGTGGCTGCTGTATCGGAAGAACATCATTATTAAGATTTAAGGGCCGGCAGGATGCCGCCGAGGGAGGACAACAATGCCAACTTACATCGCGTTGATTAAACTGGACGGCGCAAGGGATAGCGAAAGTGAAGGACAGCCCGAAGCGTTTGGATGCGGGGCGCGAGGAATTCAAGAAACTCGGCGTGGAAATCAAGGAAGCCTACTGCACGATGGGCCGCTATGATTTGGTCTGTGTCATGGAAGCGCCTGACGATGAAGCTTATGCCAAGGCCACGCTCAGTCTGGGCCGGCAAGGGAACGTCACGACTGAAACGCTGAAAGCTTTCACTGAAGAAGAGTACCGAAAGATCGCCGGCTCGTTGTAGGTCGTCTGTGTGCCGTGCGGGTCATGCCCGCCATCGCGGCTGTGCCGCAGCGCCAGTGCCTTTCCGGAAAGTTCTCTTAAAGAAATTTGCGGCGAGGCTCAGCGTCGCCGCAATCGTCTATTTCCGCCCGTAACCCGGCCCGCGCAGAGGCCGTCCGGCCAGCGCCGCCGTTCGCTTACCGTTATCGACTTCGAGCTGTCCGTTGACGATCACGTAATTGATCCCGACCGGGTATTGATTCGGATCTTCGAACGTCGCGCGATCGATGACGGTCTTCGGATCGAAGATCGTGATGTCGGCAAAGTAACCTTCACGAATCAATCCGCGTTGTTTCAGTCCTACGTTGGCGGCCGGCAAGCCCGTCATCTTGTGAATCGCCAGTTCCATCGGCATCAACTTCTGATCGCGAACGTAACGGCCGAGGATGCGCGGATAGGTGCCCCAGCCGCGCGGGTGCGATTTCGATCCCGCTAACGGCCCATCACTGGCACGCGCTCCGCTATCAGTGCAGATGCTGACCAGCGGAGACTTCAAAGCGGCTTGCATATCGCTTTCCTGCATCATGAAAAAGATCGCGCCGGTCTGACCATGATCGGCGATGATGAAATCGAACAGCGCGTCAAGCGGATCTTTGTTTTGCGCCGCGGCAATCTCTGAAAGTCGCTTGCCTTGCCAGTTGTCCAGTTCACGATTCACGACCGAGCCGATCAAGATTCCACTCGGTCCACCGCTGCCGAGATAGATGTTCTCCCAATCCTTCGCATCGTTGCTGATTTCGGATTTCAAACGACGGCGGATGGCGGCGTCCTGCAAACGCGCGACCATTTTGTCCGTGCCGCCTGCGAGCGCCCACGGCGGCAGGCAAGCGCTCAGTGACGTGCTGCCGGCCACGTAAGGGTAAACGTCGGCCGTAATTTTGAGTCCTTGTTTGCGAGCCTCTTCGATGCGACGCAGCATCTCAGGCATGCGTCCCCAGTTTTTCTTATAAGCGGTCTTGAAATGCCAAATCTCGGCGGGGATGTTGGCGCGCCGCGCAATTTCGAAAACTTCCTTCATTGAATCGTCGATCGCATTCGCTTCGCTGCGTTGATGCGAGATGTAGATGCCGCCAAATTGATGGGCGACTTTCGCTAACTCGACGATCTCGTCCGTCTTCGCAAATCGCGCCGGCACGTATTGTAGTGAAGTCGAAACTCCGAGCGCGCCATCTTTCATCGCGTCGGCCACCAGCTGCTTCATCTGTTCCAACTCAGCCGCTGTGGGCGGCCGATCGTCGTAACCGATCACGTACTCGCGCACCTGCGTCGCGCCGACGAAGGTCCCGAGATTCAAACCCGAGCCCTGTTTGTCGAGTCGCGTGAAATATTGACCGAGTGTGCGCCAGTCGACTGTCAGGTTGTAGCGGCGATTGAAGTCTTCCTGCTCTTTGAGAATGCCATCGTTGAGCGGCGCGATCGATTCGCCTTCGCCGGTGATTTCGGTCGTCACGCCCATCATCACCTTGCTCATCCCGCGCGGATCGATCAGCAGGTACTGTTCGGACTGGCCCAGCATGTCGATGAATCCCGGCGCCACGATCATTCCGTGCGCGTCGCGAGTTTGGGTCGCGGACGCGCCGCGCAGGTTGCCAATCTTCGCAATCCGATCGCCTTTGATTCCGACGTCGGCAGTATGGCCGGGCCCTCCCGCGCCGTCTATCACCAGCCCGTTGGTAATCAGCAAGTCATACTCGGGCGCCGCGGCTTCGGTTTGATTTATCATCCCAGCGCTGCATAGTGGTAAAGCTAAACAGAGAAAAGCGAGTAGCAGTCTCATCATTTTCGACCTCGAAGTCGTGTCAGTACCCGGAGCGGTAGCGATTGGACTGGAGCGCAAGCGTCCTCGCTTGCAGTTCGTTAGCGCCCGGCAACCGAGACGGTTGCGCTCCAGTCGAGCGGGCTTATCACTCCCCGGCCTTATTAATATCGGAAAAGCGCGGCGTTGATTATAATCGCGAATCGTTTTTTCAGCGCTAACCAGTTAAGGAGCAGGATTGGAAACGGTAAATCAAACGCCAGTTACTGCGGCTGAGATTGCCGCCCGGGCCGAAGGCAAACTGTCCGGTGACGCGGCCGCCATCATCACCGATGTAACCCACGATTCGCGCCAGGCGAAAGCGGGCAGCTTATTCACGGCGGTGCGCGGCGAGTTGTTCGATGCCCATAAGTTCGTTCCGCAGGTAATGGACCAGGGAGCAGCCGGAGTGATTTCCGAAAACGATTGTCCGGCTGATTTCAAAGGCGTCTGGATTCAAGTTGCAAACATTCGACGCGCGATGGCCGTCGCTGCGGCCGAGGTTCATCATCATCCATCGCGTGAATTGAAACTCGCCGGCATCACGGGCACGAACGGCAAAACGACGTGCGCTTATCTGATCGCTTCAATTCCTGAAGCTGCCGGCGAACCGGTGGCGATGACCGGCACCGTCGAATATCGTCTCGGCAATGAACGAAAGAAGGCGGGCCGAACGACGCCCGAGGCTCCCGACATGCAGCGGCTTTTGCGCCAGGCGGTGAGCATTGGATGTAAGAGCGCGGTGATGGAGTGTTCGTCGCAGGCCATGGACTTTCATCGTTGCGATGAACTCGATTACGAAGTCGCCGTCTTTACGAACCTCACGCGCGATCACCTCGACTATCACAAGACGATGGAGAATTACTGGTACGCGAAGCAGCGTCTGTTCGACGGCCGTTTGGGATCGCGGCCCCGGACTTCAGTAATCAACGTTGACGATGCGCATGGAATTGAATTGGCGGATCGACTCGAGAAAGAAGGGCTGCGCGTCGTTCGCTATGCCGTCAATCGTGACGCCGACATCAGCGCGCGAGATGCGGAATTCTCGTTGAATGGCATGCGCTTTCGGATGCGCACGCCGGCCGGCGAGCTTGATTTTCATTCGCCGCTGGTCGGTCCCCCTCATATCTACAACACGCTGGCCGCCGTCGCCAGCGGTCTGGCGCTGGGCTATTCGCTCGAAGTCATCACCAGAGCGCTGGCGAAATGCACAGGCGCGCCGGGCCGGTTCGAACGCGTGCCGCACGAAGGCGATTTCGCAGTCGTCGTTGATTACGCGCACAGTGACGACGCGCTGCTGAATGTCCTGCGCACCGCGCGTGAAGTCACGAAGGGCCGGATCATCACGCTGTTTGGTTGCGGCGGCGATCGGGACCGATCGAAGCGCGCGCCGATGGGCGAAGCGGCCGGGTCGTTGAGCGATGTCGTGATTCTGACTTCGGACAATCCGCGGACTGAAGATCCAAATCAGATTCTCGGCGACGCCGAGGAGGGGATTAAGAAGACCGGCAAGCCCTACGAAAAGATTGCCGACCGGCGGGCGGCCATTCATCACGCGATCGAACAGGCTCGTGCTGATGACCTCGTTCTGATCGCCGGCAAAGGTCACGAGGATTATCAAATCATCGGGCGCGAAGTTTTTCATTTCGACGACAAGGAAGTGGCGCGTGAGGCGCTCCGACAAGCCAGGACATGAGGGTCAGTACCATCCGCGTGAGCGGATGGGTCGGACTAGCACCTTTGTATTAACCGGACCGCGTTGATCCATCCGCTTACACGGATGGTACTGACTCCATTGTGCACGCGGGTCGTGTTTTCAAATCAGCGAATGACAAATCTCAAATGACAAATGGCAAATAGATCTATTTCGCCCGAGGCGCCGAGCCGTGGCATGCCAAATAGATCATTAGTCCGCGGCATTCGCCGTTGGGACCTGGTTGCGGTCACCATCAACGGCATTATCGGTGCGGGCATCTTCGGGCTGCCGTCGAAGGTTTACCTGCTGATCGGCGGCTATAGCCTGCTGGCCTTTGTGGCCTGCGCGCTCGTGGTCATGCTGATCATTCTCTGTTTCGCAGAGGTCGGCAGCCGCTTCGAAGAAACGGGTGGTCCTTATTTATATGCGCGGGAGGCCTTCGGCCCGGCGATCGCTTTCGAAGTCGGTTGGCTGATTTGGCTCGCGCGATTGACGGCGTTCGCCGCCAACTGCAACCTGATGATCAGTTACCTCTCGTTCTTTTGGGCGCCGGCAAATACGGGAATGACTCGCGCCCTGATCATCGTTGCGGTCGTCATCGCGTTGACTGCTTTGAACGTCCTGGGTGTGCGGCAGGCGGCGATGGCCAGCAACATTTTCACGATTGGTAAACTGCTGCCGATGTTGATTTTTATCGGCGTCGGTCTTTTCTTTCTTAATTCGCACGCCTTCGCGCTTGGCCCAAGACCGGCTACCGGACCCTTTTCACAATCCGTTCTGCTTTTGCTTTATGCCTTCACCGGTTTTGAAATGGCGGTGATTCCGGCGGGCGAGATCAAAAATCCGCAAAAGGATCTTCCGCGAGCCTTGTTGATAGCGATGGCTGTCATTGCGACGACCTATATTTTGATTCAGGTAGTTTGCATCGGCACGCTTCCCGAGCTGGCGAAGTCGACCAAGCCGTTGGCTGATGCCGGACAGAGATTCATGGGTACTGCCGGCGCGGCGATCATTTCGGCGGGCGCAATTATCTCAGTCGCCGGCAACCTGAACATCACCGTGCTTTCAGCATCGCGAGTGCCTTTCGCCATCGCGGAACAGCGGCAGCTGCCGTCGATGTTCGCGCGCGTGCATGACCGTTTCTTCACGCCCTACATTTCAATCGTCGTTACGACCGCATTGATGCTGGTGCTGACGTTGAAGAGTTCGTTCGTGGCGGCGTTGACGATTAGCACGATTGCGCGGCTGGTGGCTTACGCAGTGACCTGCGCCGCCTTGCCGGTGCTGCGCAGAAAACATGACGCACCCGCGGCACATTTCAAGCTGCCCGGCGGCGTGTTGATTGCCGTCGCAGCACTGGTTTTGTCCGCGTGGTTATTGATGAATAGCACTTTGAACGAAGCGATTGCGGCGACAATTGCGGCGGCGGTGGGAATGGTCATCTATCTTGTTTATCGCTTTGTGCCTAAGAATCCGGCACGCCACGCCAGAGAATAGCCTCGTTTCAGAAACCCGACCGTCAGGGAGGGTGCCACGCTCGCTCGCGACTCGCCGGGTCAACGCGGCACCCTCCCTCACGGTCGGGTTTCTGAGAAGAACGCTACTCATAAACCACGCGTCCGTCCATGATCGTCATAACCACCTGAGCCTTCTCAATCTCAACCGGGTGGGTGGTGAAGATGTCGTCTGACAGAATCACGAGGTCCGCGAGTTTCCCAAGCGCGATCGTGCCTTTCTGGTCATCCTGGAATTCAGCGAACGCTGAACCGACGGTGTAGGCCCGCACTGCTTCTTCGACGGAGATTTTCTGTTCGGGAATCCAACCCTGCGGGCGTTTTCCATCCAAAGTCCGCCGCGTGACCGCGGCATAAATGGTCAGCAGTGGATTGAGCGATGCGACGGTCCAATCGGTTCCGAACGCCAGCATCGCTCCCGCATTGAGCAGCGACCGAAAGGCGTAAGTCGTCTTCGCGCGCGTGGCGCCGATTCGCTTCTCGGCCCAGCGGCCGTCGTCGATCGCATGAGACGGCTGCATCGACGCGATGACTTTAGCGCCGCCGAATCGCGGAATGTCCCCGGCGCGAAGATGCTGTGCGTGTTCGATGCGGAAGCGTCGATCGCCCACGCCGTTTTCTTTCTCGACCTGTTCGTAGATCGACAGAACGTGATCGTTCGCGCGATCGCCGATTGCGTGAATCAGCACTTGCAGTCCGGCTTGATCGGCGCCACGTACGCGTTCGAGCATCGCGCCGTCGGGAAACATTTCGTCGCTCGGAATGCCGCAGGTGTTCGGTTCGTCGAGGTAGGGATCGAAGAAGAGCGCGGTGGTTGAGCCGAGGCTGCCGTCGGCAAAGCCCTTCAGTCCGCCGGTACGCAGCATTGCGCTACCGAAATGCGCGCGGACGCCGGTCCGCGCCAGACCTTCCCAATTTGGCAGCGGCCACACCGCGTAAATACGCGTCTTCAATTCACCGCGATCGAGCAGCGTCTGATAGATGCCAACGTCTGCGCCGGCGGACATGTCCTGCACGCTCGTCACGCCCAGGCTCGCCGCATAATCAGTTGCCGCGCGCGCCGCGGCCAGTCGTTCGTCGACACTGCGCGCCGGCAAGATTTTCCAAACCAGATTCTGCGCTGCGTCTTTCAGGACGCCGGTGGGTTCGCCGTTCGCGTCACGTACGATGATGCCGCCGTCGGGATCATTCGTGTCCCGCGTGATGCCCGCGAGCTTCAGCACCAACGAATTTGCCAGCGCCATGTGACAGTCCAGCCGATTTACAAATACCGGCGTGTCAGTTGTGTATTGATCGATTAATTCCCTGGTCGGCAACTTCGCATCAGGCCAACGTTCATGGTCCCAATCGCCGCCGGTCATCCATCTGTCCGCGGGAACTTGTGGCACGAACTTGCGAATTCGATCGGCAAATTCCTGCGGCGTGTCGGCGTCGCGCAGATCGACGCTCGAAAGTTGAAATCCCCCGCTCATGAAATGCACGTGAGCATCGTTGAAACCCGGCAGGACCAGCCGGCCCTGGGCGTCGATGACTTTCGTCGCGGGACCGGCAAGTTGCTTGATGTCATCAGTCGAACCAACGGCGACTATGCGATTGCCAAGGATTGCGATCGCCGAGGCCGCCGGCTGATTACGATCCATCGTCTGGACGTGGCCGTTGATGACCACCAGTTCCGCGGTGAGTGCATGGTTAGGCATCGGGTTGGTTACTTGACGCGTGCAAGTCAACAGCTTGCGGTACAAAAGCGCGCGTAGTGTATCATCCCATCATTCATCTTCATGGCAGCCAACGAACAGCAAATCGAAAAAAAAGACGCGGTCATCGATGAGCTTCAGGACATCGTGGGCGATGAAAACGTTCTGTTCGAGCCCGACGAACTGCTGGTCTATGAATGCGACGGCCTGCCGCAACACAAGCACCTGCCGCGCGCCGTGGTCTTTCCCAATTCCACGGAAGAGACTGCCGACGTTCTCGCGTTACTTCATGCAGAAGGCATTAGCTTCGCACCGCGTGGCGCGGGAACGGGTTTGTCCGGCGGCGCGCTGGCCATTAATCACGGAATCGTGATCGAGCTGGCGCGCATGCGGAAGATACTCGAGGTCGATCCTGAAAATCTGACGGCGCGGGTGCAGACCGGGCTGGTGAACGCGCAGCTTTCGCGCGCCGTCGCGCATCATGCACTTTATTACGTGCCCGATCCTTCCAGTCAACCTTCGTGCACGATTGGCGGCAACATCGCTGAGAACGCCGGCGGCATTCATTGCCTGAAGTACGGTACGACGACCGATCATGTGTTGTCGGCGCGGGTGGTCTTGTCCGATGGCTCGATCGTCGAACTCGATCGCGGCGCGTCGGGTTACGATCTGGTGGGCACCTTTGTCGGCTCAGAAGGAACCTTTGGCATTGCGACCGAGGCGACGGTGAGACTCACGCGAATTCCGCCCGCCGTGCGGACCTTGTTGGCTGATTTCACCGATGTCGATCTCGCCAGCCGCGCAGTCTCGGCGATCATCGCTGCGGGGATGCTGCCGGCGGCGTTGGAGATGATGGATAACGAAATCATCCGCGCGGTGGAAGCCAGTGTCTTCAAAGCCGGCTTGCCGATCGATGCGCAAGCCGTGCTGCTGGTTGAACTGGATGGCATCGAGGCGGGCCTCGATGAAGAGGCGGAAAAGGTCGAGACGATTTTGTTGAGCCATGGCGCGCGCTCGGTTCGTTTGGCGTCGGATGAAAAGGAGCGCAAGAAACTGTGGGCGGCGCGCAAGGGGTCGTTTGGCGCGGTCGGCCGTTTGAGCCCGGACATCATGATTCAGGACGCGGTCGTGCCGCGTTCACGTCTGCCTGAAGTGCTCGCTGAAACCTATCGCATCAGCGCCCAATACAAAATTAAATTGGCCAACGTGTTTCACGCCGGCGATGGCAATCTGCATCCGCTGATCTGTTTTGATTTGCGTCGCGGCGACGACCTCGAGCGAGTGCGCCAGGCCGGCCGCGAAATTATGGAGACCTGCGTGCGTGCCGGCGGATCGATCACGGGTGAACACGGCGTTGGTCTCGACAAGAGCAGCTATTTGCCGCTGATATTTTCTGATGATGACATGAACGCGATGTTGCGCGTGCGTGCGGCGTTCGATCCGTCGGGCCTTTGTAATCCGGGAAAAATTATCCCGCTGCCGCGCGGCTGTGGCGAAGCGCGCGCTGTCGCGACCAGCAGTGTGTCAGAACCGCGAGCGATAGCGACCGGATCAAGTGAATCTCGCGGCGTCATTGATCCCGTTGCTATCCCGACATATCGGGATTCTGATGCGACTGCGCCGACCACCGGTCGCGTGAAACCTCTGCTGGCGGAACGCATGAAAGAGGGGCGGCTCGCTAATGAGTTCAAACTGCTCGTGGCCGGATCGAATGTCACACGTCTTTCGGACCACAGTTTCGCTGATTCAATTCAATCGAATAACGCTGAACGCGTACTCGTTCTGACGCCTGGCTCGCCTGCTGAAATCAGCAACGTCGTCGATCTCGCTGCTCGTGAGAGTCAGACGATAATCCCAGCGGGAGGCGCGACGTTTCTGGACGCGGGAAACTTGCTTGAGCGACCAAATTTGATTGTGACCACGCGGCGCCTCTCGAAATTAATTCATCATGAGCCGGCAGATTTGGTGGCCACCGCCCAGGCGGGCCTGACCTTGCGAGAGTTTCAGGATCAATTACGCCAGAAAGGACAGTGGCTGCCGATTGACCCGCCGGATGATGGAACGGCCACGCTCGGCGCTGTAGTCGCGACCGGCATGTCCGGGCCGCAGCAATTTGGTTACGGGCCGGTGCGGTCCTTCGTCATCGGCCTGCGCGCGATTCTCGCCGACGGAACCACGATCAAAGCCGGCGGCAATGTCGTTAAGAACGTTGCCGGTTACGATCTTTGCAAACTTTTTACCGGCAGCTACGGAACGCTCGGTATCATCACCGAAGTTACCTTTAAGTTGCGGCCCGTGCCGTTTGAAACGCGAACAATCGTGGCATCTGGGCAACGCCCGGTATTGACGAAGATTGGGAAGGCGATTGCGCGCGAAACTTCTCCGGTGGCCCTTGAGCTGGTTTCGCCGTCGCTCGCGAACCAGATTATTGCCGAGGTTGATCGCTCCGAGCATCTCTTGCTGGTTCGCTTCGCGGGAGCCTCGCGCGCGGTCGTAGTCGAAACTGCACACGCATTGAAGATGCTGCGAGAACAAAATATTGCTTGCGCAACGCACGACGAGGATGAAGAAATTTGGAGCGGCGTGAGCAAAGCAGCAAGTGCCGGCAGTAAGACTTTGATATGGCGAGCTAACACGCGACCGAGCGAGTTAGCGTCGTTGCTCGATGACGTTGCCGCGCTTGAGCAGGATGAAGCGTCGCACGTTGACTTGCAGTGGCAGGCGAGTTTGGGCGACGGCCGTCTGCGGGTGATGGCGCGGGCAGCCGTCTATGCGGGAGAGTCCGTGCGCACGCTTCAGCGCATGCGGCAAAAAGCAGAGGGCCTCGGCGGCCATCTGGTCATCGAAAGAGCGCCGACGGAGATCAAGAACGAGATCGACAGTTGGGGTGGTCCTGGTTCGGCCGCTGAGTTGATGCAGCGTGTGAAGCAGCAACTGGATCCGCAGAACCTGTTTTCGCCCGGCAGATTTTTCA
>DATANL010000145.1:0-2908 GCA_036266295.1 Pyrinomonadaceae bacterium
CGTGACCTTTCACAAACGCGTCAGAGCGGACCCAGTTGAGAAAATCCTGCCGGCTATTCCACGTCGTAAACACCACGTAAGGATCGCCTTCGTTTACCGGACGTAAGATCTGATTCGAAATGAACCCTTCCATTTGGTCCACCAGTCCGGCGCGCTCGCGGAACACCTTCTCAAAGGCCTCCGCGTACTCGGACTTCACGTACAGTCGATTAGCAACGGTAATCATTTCTGGTTCCTCTCAACTCGCCAACCGGTCAAGAAGGTGCTCTCGAACCTTCGCGACAATCTGCGGATCAGTCATCTTGTCGCATGCCTCGACACCGACGATGCGGCGGCCGAGGTAGCTTTTCTCGAGTCGTGTTCTCAGTTCACCTTTCGCCTCGCCCGGACCGAGTATGAAGATTTCGTCTGCCCCGCGAACGCACGAAATCACGTCGTCGTAGAAACGATTGAGGCGCCCTGTCATATCTGTCTGAAGCATATCATCCGCGGGCGTAGCGACGCCGGATTGGCGGTGCTGACTTTCGATATCTGATGTGATCAGCTCGATGTTCGCATCGTTGCCGGCCAGAGACACGATGACGGCCTTGCTGTGATCGATCCACAACCCCACAGTGTTCTTCATATCTTGTCCGTGTAAATAATTGCGTCACCAATCCTGGAGTCCATCGCTCTCTCTAAACTGAATAAAGAGTGAATGAAACCGTCGCAGGATCAGCGGCTTCGATTTCAGGAAGGTCCGAACCCTTGACAGGGCTGAATTTGGAAATCTATGGAACTGGTTGAACCGCAGGGAATTTCTCAGACTCACTTGGCGTAAGAATCGAGGAAGCCACAGTTTGAGCAACGGTAGGTTATCGTCTTCAGTTTTCGTTTATGGTTGTCGGCAATTCCCGCCACCACGCCGGTCGCTGGCTGATCTTCGACCCACATGCTGGAAAGTATCCCGGCATAACTCAAATCGACAACCACACCCTGCTGCATATCGCTATTGCATTTTGAGCAAGTAAGCTTTAAAGCCATGTCCTGATCTCCTGTCTCTCTTCCTTAACAGGATCAACTATAGACGAGGTATCGTCTGTGCGTTAGACCACATACCCTTCGTCCCGTGTGTTGGAAGCTTCAGCAACATCAATTAGAATCGAACTTGAGAGATAGCCAGGCCTGACGAACCCATGATTGCAGACCCAAATGAGCCAGTTGCAAATCGGCTGCTCGCCGCGCTTCCGGCTGATGACTACGAACGGCTGCGTCCAAACCTGCGCGAGGTCTCTTTTTCCCTGGGTGAAGTGGTGTACGAGTTTGGCGGAGAATTGGACTATGTCTTTTTTCCAACTAATTCAATCGTCTCTCTGCTCTACACAATGGAAAACGGCGACAGCGCTGAAATGGGCTTGACCGGCAATGAGGGCGTGGTCGGGATTGCGCTTTTCATGGGCGGTGGCACGATGCCTAATCGAGCGGTCGTACAAAGCGCCGGCGGCGCGCTCAGAATGAAGGCAAAAATACTAAAGGATGAATTCGCGCGCGGTGGAAGATTCCAGCAATTGCTGCTGCGTTATACGCAGGCATTGATTACCCAAATCTCGCAGACTGCCGTTTGCAACCGGCTGCACTCGGTCGAACAACAACTTTGCCGCTGGCTCTTATTAAGTCATGACCGATTGAACACGGACGAGTTGGTGATGACTCAGGAACTGATTGCCGACATGTTGGGCGTGCGCCGTGAAGGCGTGACCGTAGCTGCCGGCCGACTGCAGGATGCGGGGGCGATTAGTTACGTGCGCGGTCACATTCAGATCCTCAACCGCCCGAAGCTGGAAGAGACGGTCTGCGAATGTTACCAGGTCGTCAGAGACGAGTTTGAGCGGCTGCTGGGATAATTCATTTGCGTAGCTCAGCATGTCTGTGGCTCTGTGTGTTAGCGCACAGACCCTGATTTACTCGCCTGCTATAACCTCACTAGCTCTACTTTAGAAATAACTTTCGACATCTCGGACCGGGCCAGCAACCTCTTTCTTGAGCCGTCTGTAAATTTCCGGAAAGCGGGCTGCAGCGAGAGGATTTGGCTCCGCGTCTACGGCCCCCAAAAAATCAGAACCTGTACTCCTGGCGCAAATAAGATCCGCCGACGTGTGTTTGGAAACTTTGATAGCAGCTTCCTAAATGAAGCTGAAAGGAAAAGATGAATAGATCAAAACGTATCATGGCTTTACTTATCCTGTTGGCGTTGGGAGTCCTCTGCGTGAACGCGCAGGCGCAGCAACAATCTAACCGGCTCCGCGACCGCCAGGTCAGCGGCATTCTGCAACGACTCGAACAAAGCACCAACAGATACCGTAACAGCCTCAACCTGGCACTGGTGAACGCGCGCATTGACGAAACACGTCCGCAAAATGACATCAACTCGTTCGAACCATCATTTTCGAACTCCCTGGATCGATTCAAGCAGGGCTTCGATCGTCATACCACGACCACTGGTGATGTTCAGGACGTCTTGCAAAAGGCATCCGTCGTCGACGGTTTTATGACGCGCAATCGATTGAACTTACAAACGCAAAACGATTGGACGTCGGTTCGCACGGAATTGAACGCGCTGGCTAAATCCTATGGAGTCAGCTGGCAATGGAACCAGCAAACTCCTCCGTCCATGAACTCCAATAGATCGTCGCGACTGTCCGAGAGCGATCTCAATCAACTAATTCGACGCATTGCCGCAGGTGGCGACAGCTTTCGTTCGAGTCTCAACGCTGCCTTTGATCGCAATTCCAATCCGCCGGGCGCACGCAATACGCTCGTCGCGGTCGGCTACTTCCGGGGCGCAACCGAGCAATTGCGCACTCAGTTCGACGCCAAACAGCCGCTGGCCAACTATGTTGCGCCGGTGCTCAATCGCGCCACCCCGATC
>DATANL010000146.1:0-7196 GCA_036266295.1 Pyrinomonadaceae bacterium
GTCGGACGGTCGACGGTGGTCGGGCCCGGCGCGGTGCTTGGTGATAAGACGTCTCTGACGGATTACACGAAGACCTGCGCGTAACACGGCCGCTCCGTTTAGAACCGGCACTTGTGCCGGTAATTCGCCGCACAAGTGCGGCGTCTAAACTTTCCAGGACTCTGCGTCTAAACGATAAAGGAAATTCCTTATTATGAACTTCGACAGCTTTCGCGCTTACGACATCCGCGGTGTTTACCCGACCGATCTCGATGAAGAAGCTTTCTATCGAATGGCCCAGGCCTACACCTGTCTGTTTCATCCAAAAACCATGGTGGTCGGCATGGATGCGCGCGAATCCGGTCCAGCATTGAAAGAAGCCCTGACCAAAGGCTTCGTCGACGCCGGCGTGAACGTCGTCGACATCGGCGGTATCACCACCGACATGATCTATTACGCGGTGGGCGCTGCGGAAGAATATTCCGGCGGCATCGTCGTTTCCGCGTCGCACAATCCGAAGGAGTACAACGGCGCGAAGATGGTGAAGGAAAAGGCGGCGGCCATTTCATCCGACACCGGACTGTTCGAGATTCGCGACATCATCAAGGCCGGCAAAGACAAAGGCGTCTCGTCCGAATCGAAAGGGACCGTAACGCAAAAAAACGTCTTCGACGCGTACGTCGAGCATGTGCTGACTTTTATCGACCGTGACATGATCAAACCATTTCACATCGCGGCCAATGCAAACTTCGGCTACGTCGGCCGTGGCGTGCAGATCATCGCGGACAAGCTGGGACTTAAATTGACGAAGCTGAATTGGGAACCTGATGGGACATTCCCGAAAGGGACGCCTGATCCGATGCAGCCCAGCAACCGCGCTGAGACCGAAGAACTCGTCAGCAAAGGTCAATTCGATTTTGCGGCGATTTGGGACGCCGACGCCGATCGCTGCATGTTCCTTGATGAGAAAGGCGAATTCATCTCGGGCGCTTACGTCACGGCGATGCTCGCCGACGTTTTACTGACGAAGCGCGGCGGCGATAACAAAATCATTTTCGACCCGCGCGTGATTTGGCCCACCACCAAAGTCTGTCAGGCACACGGCGCCCAAGCGATCATTTCAAAGAGCGGCCACGCGTTCATCAAGGACCGCATGCGCAAAGAGAACGCGATCTTCGCGGGCGAGATGAGCGCGCACTATTACTTCCGCGAAAACTTTTACGCCGACAACGGCGTGATTCCCTTCCTCCTCGTGCTGGAACAACTGTCACGCAGCGGCAAGACTTTCTCTGAAACCATGCGGCCTTACATGGAAGGCCATTACATGTCAGGCGAGTTGAACTATCGCGTGCAGGACGCGCAGCAGACGATCACAGCCGTGAAAGATCGTTTCAGCAAAGAAGGCCTGGAAGACCTCACTGACGGTTTCTCGCTTTCCACTGACGACTGGCGCTTCAACATTCGCTCATCGAACACGGAGCCCCTCCTGCGCCTTAACATTGAAGCTCGAAAACCTGGATTGGTAGAAAAGATTCGGAACGAGATCGAGCCAATCATCGGTTCCAAGCCGCACTAACAGATAAATAGGCGTTTCAAATATGCCGCGGACGCCAGTGTGCACGGCGCGGGTGCTGGGTGGGCACGGCGCGGGTGCTGGTATGCACGGTGCGCCGGCTAGTATGTAAGGTGCGCCGGCTGGTATGTACGGTGCGCCTGCTGGTATGCACGGCGCGCCTGCTCTCCCGCACTCACGAGGCGTTAATACGTGTCGCAAATTAACAATTCCGCTACTGCGGCACAGTCATTGCCAACCAATCCGCGTAGCCAGACACATTCACAGGAGGAGGAATTCTGTCATGGGATTGATCCTGCTTATTTTGCTGATAATTTTGTTACTCGGAGCGGTACCGGCGTGGCCGTACAGCCGAAATTGGGGCTATGGACCAAGCGGCGGCCTGGGACTGATTGTATTGATTGTAATCATTCTCTTGGTACTGCGCGTGTTCTAACCCTATACGTTTCTTTCGAAAACGATAACGAGCAACTAGCCCGATCCGCTTTGACTTCCGGCGGTCTCTGATTTCACACTGCGCGAATGCCAGAGCTGCCGGAAGTCGAGCATGTCGTGCGCGCACTGCGGCGCGTCGTCGTGGGACGTACGATCGTCGCGAGCGAGGCGCGTCTGCCTAAGTTGGTCGCGCCGCTTTCTGCTTCCGCATTCGGTCGAAGAATTAAGAACACGACGATTACCGGAGTTGGCCGCAGAGGCAAGTTCATTCTGATCGAACTTGATCGTACGGGAGCCCTCCCTCACGGTCGGGCTTCTGACACCGCCGGTCGCAAGGATCGCGTTCGTGGGCAACGCACGCAAGCACTCACCTTAGCTGTTCACCTGCGCATGACCGGAAAATTCGTGCTCCTTAATATCGACGACGATCTGCCCAAACACGCTCACGCAATCTTCTATCTCGATCACAATCAGCGCCTGGTCTTCCGCGATCAGCGTCAGTTCGGCGTCATGAAATTGATCGAATCATCAGAGCTCGCGCAGACGAAAGGGATTCGCGAACTGGCTCCGGAACCTTTTGGGGAAGATTTCACGCCGGAGTATTTGCGCGCGCTCTTGAAGCGTTCACACCGTTCGTTGAAGACGCTGCTGCTCGATCAGACAAAGGTTCTGGGCCTGGGAAACATCTACGCCGCCGAAGCGCTTTTTCGCGCGCGTATCAGTCCTTTCAAACCGGCAGACGAACTAGCGTCGCGACGCGTGCCTCAGCTCTACGAAGCCATTCGCGACGTGCTCCAATTCGCAGTGGATCACATTCGTGGATCGATCAGTTTGGAGGAAGGTTTCTCGTACGGCGCCGCCTTCGAACGCTTCTGGCAAGTGTACGAACGCGAAGGCGAGCCGTGTGTGAAGTGCGGCGCAAAGATCCGCCGCGCGACCCACGGCGGGCGATCGACTTACTGGTGTCCGAAGTGTCAGAAGAGGTGAAGCTACTGTCGATGATTATGTACTTGACGCATTACCTTTTTCAGTCCGCGAAGCAGACGTCAGCGTAAAGCCTGGGGCGTGAGCCCCAGGGACAAGTACCAAAGTTTGATTGAGCCCGCGAAGCGGGTGATGGCCGGAGCGCTAAACAATCCATCCAATAATGCAGCTGCCGCCCGCTGCGCGGGCTTTGATCGCTTTTGCTGACGCGATCCCGGGGCTTGCGCCCCAGGCTTTACGCTGACGTCCGCTCCGCCGACTCTCTTCCGCTGACTTGGTTACTGCGGCGTCAGATCCAACGCCTCGACCACTCGGGTGAATGGGATGTTGGCTTGTTGGTTGACGGCTTTGACGTCGTCGGCGTTGCCCGCTTCAAACAGACACATGCAATGGGCTTCACCGGGAACAAACGTCGTGCGGATGTAGCGGACAGGTTTACCTTCGGCGGTGAATTGGTTGCTGGTTTCAATCGCGGCCTTCTGCGCGGCCGCCAGTTGCTCCATCTCAATTCCGGGTAATTCTCTCTCGACCATGTATACAGGCATGTTGGATTCTCCTTTTCAACGAAAGGGTTGGCGATTCTCTTGAATGAAAACGATCGTCATCTGCGGCAGATGGCTTTGCTGCAAAAGTCGGCGAAGCCGACGAATGGAAGTAGCCCACCGATTCATCGGTGGGGTGCCTTTGCCACAAAGGGGGAGTCCGTGAAACGGACGGCTGAACGGTAAGCATCTGGTACTTGACCAGTTATCAGTCGGTCCGCTTTGCGGACTTTATGGTTAGACCGCTGAGCATCCCAGCGCTAAAGCGCTGGGCTATTTCCACTCAGTCCGCTACGCGGACGTAAAAAAGGACTCTTGCAGCAAAGCCGCGGCAGATCTTCAACCCGCTTCAGCCCGCGGAGTCATTCGTTTGATCAGCGGCGTCAGCACCGCCAACAATAACGCGGCCGCTAAGGTGATGCCCGCAAAAATTCCAAACGCGCGCGTGAGCACCTCGGGCGTTCCCTGCTGAAACAGTTGCGTCGTGCGCCCGGCGATGTAACTACCGATCGATATCGAAAGGAACCACACGCCCATCATCAAGCCGACCATGCGCACCGGTGACAGTTTGCTGATCGTGCTCAGACCTACCGGGCTCAAACACAACTCACCGACGGTTTGAATGAAGTAAACCACCACCAGCCACCAGGGTGAAACGCGACCGGCGCCGGTCAAACTCGCGGCCAAAGTGAGCACGCCGAAGGCGATGCCCGCGAACAATAATCCGAAAGCGAACTTGGCCGGGCTGGACGGTTGGCGATCGCCCATTCCCTGCCAAATGGCCGCGAAGATGGGCGCGAGGATAATTACAAAAATAGCGGGCACTGATTGAAACCAACTAGAGGGAAACGCATGACCGAAAACCTCTGTGCGCGTCAGGCGATCCGCGAACAGCGTCATGCTGGATCCGGCCTGCTCATACGTCATCCAGAAGATGACCGAGAACGTAACCAGGATGAAGATCACCAGGACGCGCCGCAGTTCGTCGCCTTTGAGCAGTCGCGTGGTTCCGCCGAGATATCCGACGAAGTAACCAACCACGGTCCAGAACGGAACCGAAACCAGGCCGGCATCGAACTTATATCCGAAACCCGCGCCCAGCACGGCGCCGACAATCGACAGTGCAATCGTCACGACATCGAATCCACCCGCTCCTTTCGCGGTGGCAGTTACCGTTTTTTCGGGTTTCCTTCCGGCATCTCTGAGTTGCTTCGCGCCCAGAACGTATTGAATAACTCCCAGCGTCATCCCCACGCCGGCCGCTGCAAAGCCCCAGTGCCACGCATGCGCAGGATTCAATCCCATCTTCACGATGATGCCTTTGAAAGAATCACTCTGCGCCAGATAGCCGGTGACGAATGGCGATATGAACGCGCCCAGGTTAATGCCCATGTAGAAGATCGAGAACCCGGCGTCGCGTCGCTTGTCATCCGGCGGATACAGCTGGCCGACCATGGTGCTGATGTTCGGCTTCAACAAGCCTGTGCCACACGCGATCAGAATTAATGCCGCATAGAACGTCGGTAGACTGTCGATCGCCATTGAGTAGTGGCCACAAGCGATGATGATGCCGCCGACCAAAACTGCGCGCCGCGCACCGAGGAACTTGTCGGCCAGCCAGCCACCGACCAACGGCAGATACCAAACCGACGAGACATACATCGCGTAGATCGCGCCGGCATAGCTCTCGCTAAAACCCAGTCCGCCATCGACCAGCTTCGATGTCATGTACAGCGTCAGGAGCGCGCGCATGCCGTAATAGCTGAAGCGCTCCCACATCTCGGTAAAGAACAATGTCGAGAGACCTAGTGGGTGACCGAAGAACCTGCGGTCAGGGGGCATCGCCGGTGCGACGCCGGTGCCATCGATTGGTGTGCTCATCCTGTAGCGACCCTCATCCAGGAAATTTAAATTGCGAACCGATCAACTGAAAACAGAATGGAGAGTGCGAGCATTCAGCCAGAAGCGATGGAGGCGTGTCAAGGCTTGCCTGGAATATTGATATGCAAATCGAACGACCGGTCTCTGTCGACTACTGCCAAACAGCACCGGCTGCTTACAGGATATTTCTTCTCATTCATTTGGCGGCCCGCACGGGATTGCTTCGGAAGGATCGAGCTTTCGATTATTCGACTTTTTACGATGCTAGAATGCAAGCTTATTATCTGAAAACCGTTCTGCCTGTGGAGGAGTCACTTTTTATGAGCAAAAATGTTCTTATTGCGGCGCTCGCACTCGCCGGTGTAATAGCGATCGGTTGCTCGCCGGGACGGAGTCAGGCGCCAGGCACTTCACAAAGTAGCGGTCCACAAACCAGCCAGCTAAGCGAAATCACATATGAACGAATTTTTGGGTGTGAGGGACCATGTCCTCTTTACAAAGTGGTTCTAAGAAAAGATGGAACAGCGTCTTATGTCGGGTCCGAGCATGCCGAGCGAAAGGGCAATTATCATGCTGCGAATATCGACTCTTATTTCAATCAACTGAGCAAGCTCATAGACCGGGAAAAGTATTTCAGCCTGCAAGATTCATATGGCCCACGAGGAGAAGACGAAGGGGTTGCAATAACCAGCGTAGCCAACGACTCGCGGCGAAAGACTGTGGTAGATACAGGTTCCCACGGCCCGATTGAATTGTGGGCGATCGAAATGTCGATTGAAGCGTCTGTCTCACAGATCAAGTGGGAAAAAGATCCCTAGTGTCCGGTCGCTCTCGAGTTCGCACCCGGTCGATGCAATACGAACTCTGGCGGCCGGACACTAGGTTGTGCAACGACTACCGGCATTTCGGTTCTCCACTTTGCTCCGTCATGCCGGCAGAGAAATTGCAAATGGCATCCGATCGGTTCAGCTCTTACTATTTTTAAGAGCCTGACGAACCTCTTTGAGAAATACCTTCACGTCCAGGTTTTGGTACTTCCACATCGGATCATTGATTATCCCGGTATGGCTCTTGACCAGGCGAGTCTTAGTGCCGGTCGGAATCTCCCATACTCCCTGGGCCTGGCCAGTCGTGAAATAAGATCCAGATCCGTCAGAATCGGTCAAGAATAGGAGGTAAGTCGTGCCTTCCTGCATCTTCTTGAACCATGGCGTTCTAACCTCAGCTGAACTTCCGTCGGGAAAAGCCACTGAGCCGCCTGGCAACTTGACTGTAATGTGGCTGTCTTGTTTGAGATTACCTTTCATGACGTATTCTATTTTCACGTCATAATTGATAGTGCTGCTGCGGCCATCAGGAGTCAGCCGACAAACATTTTTCTGCGCAGTCCCAATCAGGACCACTCCGCTGCGGGCCGCCAATTGTTCCAAATCCGTGGACCTCGAGTTCAAATTGGGCGACTCCTCGCCAATTAGGTGGCGCGCCTGTTTCGCCCTTTCCGCGAGCGTTCGATTATCATTCCCAACGCTGACGGTGCCGGGGCGCTGAGCTTTGATGCGGTTATTGTGCGACAGTCCAAGTCCGATGGCCGTAAGTATCACCAGCAGAACCAAACCAAATTTCAAAACATTGTTCTTCTTCATATTCATACTCCTCTTATTAGAATCAGGTCGCTTGGGCCTTGACGGCTAGAAGCAGACAACTTCATCCAGAAAATACCGCGTGCTGTCGTAGCTGCAACTGGTGTCGCCGTCTATGGTGACGCAGGTGTAGTAATCCTTGGCCGTGTAATAGTAGTAACA
>DATANL010000147.1:0-6846 GCA_036266295.1 Pyrinomonadaceae bacterium
TCAATATCGGCGTTATGCGCTGGTGCTCGCTGACACCAATCGCGCGCGCATCTTTGTGTTTGCCGCCGGCCGCGCGGTCCAGAAGGAAGGCATCAACAATGTGAAGACCAAACACGCGAAGGTCGGCGGCTGGTCACAGGCACGCTATCAGCGGCACGAGGAACAATATCACCTGCACCACGCGAAAGAAGTCATCGACACGCTGGCTCGCATTGTCCGCGCTGAAGCAATTGAAAATATCGTTCTCGCCGGTGACGAAGCGACGGTGATTCCCTTACTCCGCGAACAGATGCCGAAAGAGTTGCTCGAGAAGATCGTCGATGTTCTGAGTCTCGGCATCGACACGCCGGAGCATGAGTTGGTTGAAGAATCGCTGGACGCATTTCGTCGGCACGACACGTTGACCGATTTGCAAAAGGTCGAACGGCTGCTGAACGAATATCGCGCGGATGATTTGGGAGTCGGCGGCGTGGTCGAAACTTTGGCGGCAGCTTCGAACGGACAGGTGGAAGAAATGTTGATAACTAACGCCGCCGCAAATCTTGAATTTGATGAAGCGGAAGTTAAGAAGGTTTTGGCGGCGTATACGGTCGACGGCGTGGTGCCGCTCGAGATCGATCGGCGCATCGTCGCCGACGAGCTTATCCGGCGGGCCCAACAGTTGTCCGCCGCGCGCGTGAGCTTCATTGAAGACGTCAGTCTGCTGGAACCGATCGGCGGCGTCGGCGCGTTTCTGAGATATCGCATCAGCGAAGAAAGCGCGGCGCCTTTTGAGCAGACCGACGCAATGCCCAAAGCTGAGGCGTTAACGACGACGGAAGAGATTAGAGGTTAGAGGTTAGAGGTCAGAGGTCAGAGGTCAGAGATTAGAGATTAGAGATTAGAGATAAGTGGTAGTTCTCATCTAGTTGCCACTAGCTTCAGCTAGTGGAAAAAGATTAGAGAACAAGTTGGCTTTAGCCCAGGATTCAAATCCGCCGCGCGTTCAAAGATTCAAGGGATTGAGTCGCTCGAAAAGATAGGCATTCGCTTTTGATTAGGTTCGGCTAAAGCCGATTTCTTTGAAAGTCTCTTGCCAACTAGCTGAAGCTGGTGGCAAGTCATGACGAGCAATCACGTCAAGGGGGAGCAATCATGTCAGACAAGGATCGCCAAAAGAAAGACCATCAACGCTCCGACAAGAAGAACCAGGCAATGCGTGAGCGCGAGAACGATCGGCGGCAGACCGCCGCGCCGCGGCATCAGGCGAAGGACGAATCAAACCAGACTGATACCTCGGCTGGACCCGGTGAGGACCGTCGTTAGAATCCGACGCCGGACGCATTTGCAAGTAATTTGGCGGCAGATCATAAAAACCCTTGACGGCCTTTTCGCGCGGGTGCTAGGTTCAAATTAGCGGTGTTCCGCGAATGAATCGCACTGGGGCCAGGGAAAAAGTTGATTGCCGGAAGAAAATTATTGTTGGCTGACGACTCAGCCGCCGTTCAAAAGGTCGTTGAATTAACTTTCGCCGACGAAGGGATGGAAGTCGTCTCGGTCGGTGACGGTCAGTCGGCGCTGGACCAGCTCGAGTACTTGACGCCTGACGTCGTGCTGGCTGATGCCATCATGCCGGGGCTGACGGGCTACCAACTTTGTCGCTCGATGAAAGATGATCAGCGCTTCGCGCAAATCCCGGTGATGCTGTTGGTCAGTTCGTTCGCGCCGTTCGATGAAGCCGAGGCGCAGCGCGCCGGCGCCGATGACGTAATCACGAAGCCCTTTCAGTCGATTCGTCAACTCGTGAACCGCGTCGATTCATTGCTGAGTGACAAACAACCATCGGTGAATAGTTCAAGCGATCAATCAAAGTCAGCCTTCGATGCGTCCGATTCGGACGCAACCGTCATCCCGGTTGAAGTCGAACCGGACGAGCCGAAAGTCACGGTGCTGGTTGAGGCTGCACAGATGGAGCCCGTTGCCACGCACGCCGGCGAAGGCGGTGCGTGTGCGCCCGACATTGAGTTTCAGACTGCCGATACGGCGAAACTTGATCCGGAAGCTGCGGGTTTCCGAACAGACGAATACGACACCTTGGAAATTGAGCCGCCCGTCGACGAGGCGCAGTTGCATACGATGCGTCCAACACCGCCCGAAATAAAGAGTGAGACACGTATGAATGAAACCGTGAGCCGTAACGAGCCGGCGCCGCCGCGATTCAGCGACGCTTTGCTCGATCTGGATGACAGTGACTTTGTGGCTAGCGCGATTGCGGACGACGTGGTTCTCGATCTTGATCTCGAAGGACCGTCGCCGGGTGATGCCGAAGAGCGGTCGCAGGATTTAACGCCGACTCAGGAGCCCAGGTCTTTCGAATTTGAGCCGGCTGAAGCCGAGCAATCCGCCATCGCGGAACCGCAAACAGATCTTGCGGCATTGCCCGAAGAACCGCACACTGGATCCGACGCATCCGCGTCGGCAGCTGAGGAAGCCCCGACCGGACCGCTGGCGTATCCACCGGGAGTAAATCTTGGTCAGCAGGAACTCTCGCCCGAGGCCATCAACGCAATCGCCCGTCGAGTGATTGAGCAGATGTCCGACAAGGTCGTTCGCGAGATCGCCTGGGAAGTCGTGCCGGAACTGTCTGAACTGATGATCCGAAAGAAGCTGGATCAGAGCTGACGCTCAATCAAACCTTTCGTGTTTAGAGGCGGGCTAACAGCCCGCCTTTTGTTTTCGGCTCATCCGCGCAGTGAAAAGCACAGCCGGTTGATTTACAATCGCCATGCTCAAGATATAGATGAACGCGCGCAGTCGCCCGCGTCTAAAAACGAAAATAGTCCTGGCATGATTGATATCCCCAAAACTTATAACCCGTCCGAAGCCGAGGCTTCTCACTACTCACGTTGGGAAGAGCGCGGCTATTTCGCGCCGGAAATCAACAAAGATCCAAACGCCCCGGTCTTTACCATCGTCATTCCGCCGCCGAACGTCACGGGTTCACTTCATCTCGGTCACGCATTGCAGCACACAATGATGGACGTGCTGACGCGTTACAAGCGCATGTGGGGCTTTCGCACGCTGTGGCTGCCGGGCATGGACCACGCGGGCATCTCGACGCAGTTGATGGTGGTGCGGCAACTCAAGAAAGAAGGGTTGAATCGTCACGATCTGGGCCGCGAGAAATTCGTCGAGCGGGTGTGGCAGTGGAAACAGGAATACGGCGGCCAGATTCTGAACCAGATTCGTCGTGAAGGCGCGTCGGTCGATTGGTCTCGTTTCAAATTCACGATGGATGAAGACCTTTCGCGCGCCGTGCGCGAAGTCTTCGTGCGCCTGTATGAAGAAGGCATGATCTATCGCGGCAACCGGATTGTGAACTGGTGCCCGAACGATCAGACAGTGCTCTCGGATCTCGAAGTGTTGCGCGAACCCCAGCAGGGAAAGCTCTACTATTTGCGTTATCCCTTTAAAGACGGCAGTGGCGCGCTGACGGTGGCGACCACGCGCCCGGAAACCATGCTGGGCGACACGGCGGTGGCCGTGAATCCGGATGACGAGCGCTATCAGAAGCTGATCGGCAAGACTTTGGTTTTGCCCATCGTCAATCGCGAAATTCCGATCATCGCCGACGCGTACGTCGAATCGGAATTTGGCACGGGCGCGGTGAAGATCACACCAGCGCACGATCCCAACGACTACGAAATGGGTCTGCGGCACAACCTCGAACAAGTGCAGGTCATCGACCAGTTCGCGAAGATGACCGCAGCCGCCGGCGCCGATTTCGCGGGACTGGATCGATACAAAGCCCGCGAGTTGGTGCTCGAAAAGTTGGAAGCGGAGGGCTTGCTCGAAAAGGTGATCGATTACGAATTCGCCATTTCGAAATGCGAACGCTGCAAGACCGTGCTCGAGCCTTTGACCTCGACGCAGTGGTTCTGTCGCATGGATCAGCTGCGCGATTTGGCTTTGGCAAAACTGCGCGAAGACGGTAAGCCGAAATTTGTGCCGCAGGTGCCTTACGAAAAAGTTTATGCCGACTGGCTGGAGAATCTGCGCGACTGGACCATCTCGCGCCAGCTTTGGTGGGGCCATCAGATTCCGGCGTGGTACACGAAAGACGGCGAGGTGATCGTCGCGCGCACGCGAGCAGACGCAGAGAAAAAAGCGGGAACGAGTGAATTGACGCAGGACCAGGACGTCCTGGACACGTGGTTCTCTTCGGCGCTGTGGCCGTTCTCGACTCTCGGTTGGCCGAACGACACCGAGGATTTGAAGACTTTTTATCCCACCTCGGTTCTGATCACGGCGCGCGACATCATCTTTCTCTGGGTCTCGCGCATGGTGATGACTGGTCTGAAGTTCATCGGCCCGGAACCGTTCGACGACGTTTATGTGACCGGCACGGTGCTGGACAAACATGGCCAGCGCATGTCAAAGACCAAGCAGAACGGCGTCGATCCGTTGGAAGTGTTCGACAAGTACGGCGTGGACGCGACGCGTCTGATGCTGGCTTCGATTGGTTCGACCGACACGCGCTGGAACGAGAAACAGGTCGAGTCGTATCGCAACTTCGCCAACAAAATCTGGAACGCGGCGCGCTTCTGTCTGATGAACGCCGACCTTTCAGAATCCCGACAAGTCGGGATAGCGACCGGATCAAGTGATCCATTTAAGGATAGAAGCGGCCTGCCACTTCACGATCGCTGGATTCTCAGCCGCCTGAACAAAACCGCCCGCGACGTCGACGCGCAGCTGGGGAATTACGACTTCCATGCCGCGGTGCAGACGCTCTATCACTTTTTCTGGGACGATTTTTGCGATTGGTACATCGAGCTTTCAAAAGCGACCGTCACTGCCGAAACCGATTCGCCGGAACGGGGCAGTGCGCGCGCGCGGCTGATCTCGATCCTGGAACAGTCGCTGCGACTACTGCATCCCTTCATGCCTTATCTGACTGAAGAGTTGTGGCAGCGGCTGCCCGTCGATCACGCATCGTTAATGCACCCGGCGTATGGCGGCGCGGGTTCGACAATTATGCTCGCGGCATATCCGCAGGCGGAAAATTCTTTGATCGATGAACATTCGGAATCGGAAATGCAAGCGGTCATCGATCTAATCTCGCGGGTCCGCAATATTCGCTCGGAGATGAACATCAAGCCGAGTGATCGAATCGAATTGATGATCGCCGCCAACGCTGAAATGCAGACGGTGTTCAACTCGAGTGCAGATCAAATTGCGCGACTGACGCGGGCCAACGGCGTTTCCGTCGATGGCGCCGGACAAATGCCGAAAGCGTCGGCGCGGGCGGTGCTCGCGGGGGGCGCGGAAGTTGCCGTGCCGCTCGAAGGACTGATTGATTTTGCCCAGGAGCGCGCGCGGCTGCTGCGGGAACGCGAAAAGTTGGAGAAGGAAGCGGCGAAGCTTAATGGGCAGTTGGGCAGCTCGGATTTTGTTAATCGGGCGCCGGCCGAAAAAGTCGCGGAGCTGAGGGACCGGGTGGCGGACATCGAGCGGCGGACCGATGCTTTGAATCAGATGGTGGAGGCGTTGTCGTGAACTGGCTCGACGAAGGTGCGTTGTATTCGAGCATCGGACTGTTTCTCCGCGAGGATCTCGGTCGCGGTGACATCACGACGCAAAGCGTCCTGATGCGGAACTCGCGCGCGAAGGGCAGGTTCGTGGCCGGTGAAAAAATGGTGGTCGCTGGACTCGAGGCGGCCGAAGAGGTTTTCGTCTCGCTCGATCCACAGCAGCAGTTGGAAGCTTTTACCGGGGACGGCGAAGAAGTGGACGCCGGCAAAGTGATCGCGCGGACGAGTGGATTTGCCGATGTGCTGCTGGGTGGAGAACAAGTTGCTTTGAATCTGCTCCGGCATCTTTCGGGAATTGCGACCACGACCCGGGCGTTCGTGCGCGCGGTCGACGGCACGCGCGCGAGAATCGCGGACACGCGCGAGACGACGGCGGGCTTGAGGATGTTGGAAAAGTACGCGGTCCTGCTGGGCGGAGGCATCAACAGTCGCTATGGTCTGGACGATGGGGTGCGAGTGACCCGAAATCATGCCGCGATCGCGGGCGGATTGAGCGCCGCGGTCACGAATGCAGTTGAGAAAGCGGGACACATTCATCGTGTGGCTGCTGAAGTTTCCGGCACCGCGGAAATCAAAGGGGCAATCGAAGCGGGCGCGACGTTGTTGGTCTTGCGCGATGTTCCGGTTGATGCGGTTAGAGAGCAGATCGATTATGCGCGCGGACTTCGTGATTCAGTTTCAATCGAGATTTCCGGGGCGGTGACTTTGGAGAATGTGCGCCAATATGCTGAGGCGGGCGCCGATATTATTGCGGCGGCGGCGCTGACTCAGTCAGTGCGCGCGATGGACATCAGCTTTCAGATTCAATTGGGCTAACATCAGGTTATCGAGAGCGGCGAAAACGAAGGTTAAAGAGGAACG
This sequence comes from Pyrinomonadaceae bacterium, assembly GCA_036266295.1. Taxonomy (GTDB): domain Bacteria; phylum Acidobacteriota; class Blastocatellia; order Pyrinomonadales; family Pyrinomonadaceae; genus UBA11740. Next base: position 6,435 of record DATANL010000147.1, read on the forward strand.
AATCGCCCCCGGAAACGTGGATCAGGAAACGAAGCATTTTGTTTCGTGCACAAACATCCCTCAAATTAGTTTGAGGAGGTTTCGCAGATGCCGGAAGGTTCTATTCGCAAATTAGTTGTCGTGGTCCTGGCCATCGTCGTGATGACGGGGTTGCTGGTCGATTCGGCTGCACAGAAGCGCAAGCGCACCAGACGCCGGGCGCCGTCGACGCCGAAGATTACGAACCCGGATATCTATCAACCGTCGCCGGTTGACAACGTGAATGCCGGCGCCTCGGAAACATCGGTCACCGGCAATTCCAATTCAAATTCGAATGCGTCTCAATCGGAAGATCCTGAGGCGATGAAGAAGACCATTCGCGGGCTGTCGAATCAAGTCGATAAATTGAGCGATAAGCTTAACGAGATGCAGG
>DATANL010000148.1:0-4620 GCA_036266295.1 Pyrinomonadaceae bacterium
GCCCGCGCGGTTGCGTTCGCCGACGAAGTTTCGATCCTCGTCGATGTTTGAAAGCGGAAAACCATTGCGGAGATCGAGTACCGGGGTGACAGTAATTCCGTACTTCGCACCGAAGGTGCCCCAAAACACGAACCGGTTAGGCGCATCGTATGGCAGCAGTGAGCGCTCGTTCGGACGAATGATTGGATTTTGAAAATTGCCGAAGTACGAGTTGAAGTCATTCAAGTCGCCGATGCCTCGCGAACGCACATAAGAAGCATTGAATTCGTCATGGCGAAACTTGTAGCGCGCCGTGACCTGCAAATCTCGATAGCGTGATTTGCCTGCATTGCTCAACGACAGAACGCTCCCGGAGGTCGACGAGTTGATCGGATCGAGGATGAACTCGCGGGTGCCTTGACGCTGTTGATAACCGACGCGGACAAAGAGGTTCTCGATCCACTCACGATCCAGTTCGATATTCCAATTGACGCTGCGCGGGGTCAGGTATTCTCCATCTTGTAGCGTCATGCGTTGCAGCTGCGTCCCCAGGACTAGCCTTCCGTCTGCGCCGTACTGAGTGATAAGCCGTTCCTGCATCTGCGAGAACGTGGCGACATTTAAATCGATCTGGTCATAGAACAAGCCCACGCCGCCGCGAATTACCGTGCGACCGTCACGAAATGGCGCGAAGGCGAATGCGAGGCGGGGCGCAATGTTGTTTGTGCTTGCGATATTGTCGCGATCAAGACGGACGCCATATTCCAGCGTGAGTCGCCCGTTCACCGTCCACTTGTCCTGGAAGAACGAAGAAAACTCAGTCGTGTTGTGGTTCAGGTCGCCCTGGCCCACGAAATCGATCTGCTGGCTGCGCGTGCCGTCGCGACGCAGGACGCGCACGGGGTTGCTGGTGTTACGTCCATCGAATGAGGTGTGGGTCAGACCGATGCCGACTTTCATGAAGTGCGTCCCGGCGAACTTTGGCGGCTCGAAGTTGTAGACCTCGAGCACGTCCACCCGCGTGCTGCGACGATACTGCCGATTGTAGAAATTTCCGGTATTCACATCCGGAGTGAAATTCATTACCTGCTCGCCGGAACTCGGGAACACATCCGCATCGAATTTCTTGACGCTGAAGTACGATTCGAGCACGGCCTTGGTGCTCATCGTGCGGCGCTCGTTCACTGCCCAGAAGAAGCCACGTTGTTTGTAATTCGGCGTGACCTCCTGGGGATTGAAAGTGTTGAGACCGACGTATCCAAGTTTCTCGGGAAATAACGAAAAGGTGCTGGTGAGGTGGTTGCTGGGGTTGATGTCCCAATCGAGTTGGGACACGGAATCGAAACTTTCAAGTCTCGTGTCGCGCTTGTCCGATGGCAGGTTCTCGATCGGCGTTCGCACGAATCGATATTCGAATGATTGCATGAACCATAATTTGTTTTTCTTGATTGGACCACTGAACGCCAGTCGCGGAGTGAACGCCGCGATCCCGTTCCATTTGCCGCCGCGTCTGGCAAACCGCGGAAAGAAGCTTTGGGCTTCGAAGCTGAACTTGTCTGTGCCCGATCGCGTTTCGACGGCCGTAACGCCACCAGTGAAATTGCCATACTCAGCCGCGTAGGGATTCGTCAGTACCTGCGCGGAGCCGACAGCTTCGATCGGAAGATTGATCGCGAAATCGCCCGTAACCGGATCAGTCACATTGGCGCTATTGACAGTCATCGCGCTCTGGCTGGCGCGCGCTCCGTTCATGTTGAGCTGCCCATCGGGGCCTCGAATCACTCCCGGCACGAGCGGCAACGCATCGAGCAACTGGTCGTTTGGCAGCGGTAACGTTTGAAGATCGTTCTGCTTGATGGTAGTGGCCGGTGCTGTTTCGTTTGTCTGCACGCCCCCTACGGAAGTCGCGGACGTGACAGTTACCGTCGCGGTTACATCTGCAAGTTCAAGCTTGATGTTTTCGACCGAGGTCTCGCCGGCGCGAATCGTAATGGCTTTGCTCGCTGTCTTAAATCCCTGGACAGTTGCTTCCAGCGTGTAGTCGCCCGGAAGCAAGTTCGTGAACTGATAATTGCCCTCATCATCGGACACCGCGTCCAAAGTCTTTGCCGGCGCCTTCAGCTTCAAGCTTGCGCCGGGAACGTTGTACGACTGCCCGTCCGGCGCTGCGGTCGCAACCGCGCCGCGAAGTGCGCCCGACACCGCGGGCGTTGTTTGCGCGCTGGTAATGCCGCTGAACATGACGATCGACAGTAACGACATCAGAACCGCTACCAATGTGTGATTTTGTCTTGGGGTCATCTCTTTGTCCTCACCTTCTCCGCCTGAAGTGCAACAGGTGTTCCAGCGCGGGCTGCCCATTCTTCGGGCAAAATTGAAAATCATCGTTCGTGATTTCACGAGACATCGTGGAATTACGGAAATGAACTGCCTGTCGGATTGCGGTTTGCTGCAAGAGCATTCGAAGCTGGAAGCGTAATGCGGCTTCGCCGCAGCACATCGCGGTAAGCCTCTGGCTTACCGGTATCTGCCATGGCTCTTTCTTGAGGCTGTGCCTCAATTTACCGAGGCGCAGCCTCGGATTTGAGTGACCAAGTCCTTTACGGAAAGGCAAGCCTTTCCGCTATGTGCTGCGGCATAGCCGCTTTCTCGATCAGCCCCGCGTGACTTTGCAGCGAAGCCAGGTCTATTTGAATTGATATTTGTTTTGATCCCGCGTCCGAGGATTTGCGAATCAAATGTGGTTGCAGCGATCTGGAGTCGAGGGATGAATCGCTTGATTATCGGCCTTCGACGCTTTCACTTAAAAAGATATTTCTTTATCCCGAGCGAGCGAATTTGCGACTCGAGAGTCGTTCCGGGAACGCCCAGGCGAGTGGCCGCGCCGTTAGGTCCGTAAACTTTGCCACGCGTCTCGCGCAGGACCGTCTCGATTTTGGATTTGCGATCCGATCCGCCATCCACCATCGCAGGCGCACTGAGAATTGGTGGCGGCTCGTACATCAGCATCGTGGGGTCAATTCGCAGAACCTCACCGGCGGCCAGAATCACGCATCGTTCGATTATGTTCTGTAGCTCGCGGATATTTCCGGGCCATGAGTATTGCTTCATTACCTCCAGCGAACGTTTCTCAATTTGTTTGATTTTCTTGCCCGTGCGCGCCGCCAGCCGCGCCGCGAAATAATCAACCAGCACCGGAATGTCGTTGAGGCGTTCACGCAAAGCCGGCACGTGAATTGGAAAAACGTTGAGCCGATAATAAAGGTCCGCGCGGAATCGACCTTCGTTGACCTCTCGTCGCAGATCTTTATTGCTGGCCACGATCACGCGCACGTCGGTCTTAATCGTGCGGTTGCCGCCCACGCGCTCGAATTCTTTCTCTTGCAGCACGCGCAAGAGCGATACCTGAATTTCGGGACTCAGTTCCGCGATCTCATCAAGAAAGATCGTCCCGCCGTTCGCAGCTTCGAATCGTCCAATGCGTTGTTGCATGGCGCCCGTGAAGGCGCCTTTCTCATGACCGAACAATTCGCTGGCGATCAATTCCGCCGGCAAGGCAGCACAATTAACTTTCACCAGGGCGCGTTCTGCTCGTGGAGAGCGGCGATGAATCGCGTGGGCCACCAACTCTTTTCCGGTCCCGGTCTCGCCGGAAATTAGGACCGTCGAAACGGTTGGCGCGACCTGTTCAATTGCGTTCAGAACGTGCTGCAACGAACCCGATGAACCAACAATCTCTTCATAGATGGATCGCTCCACGATCTCTTCCTGAAGCACGCGGTTCTCGAGCAATAGTTGTTCTTTGAGAGACTTGATCTCTTCATAAGCCAGGGCGTTCGATACTGCGATGGCCACGACGTTGGCGACATCATGCAGCAAGCGCACCTGCTCGTCGGTGTAATTTCCTTTTTCCTTCGACAAAAATTTGAGGGTGCCGATCAATTGGCCCTGCTTGATCAGCGGCAGGTCGATGTAGCTGCGGAAGCCGTAATTCAATAAGGGCTGATCGGTATCAAACCCCATGTGGGCTTCCAGGTCTTGAGCGACGTACGGCCTGCCGGATTTCATGATCTCACTGATCGGGTGGCGTTGCGCCGGCAGCTTCATTGGCGGCGGCTCGACCTTTATGGCCGAGGCGTAACGGGTAACGACGCTCTCGAAACACTCACCAACCGTGCGCGGAAAACCCTCAAGATGTGCCCACTGAATTCCGATCGCGTCGCCTTCCAGGATCATGATCGCGACCGCGTCGAAATGCACTATCGGCTTCAACGTGTCATTCAACGCCGCTAGCAAATCAGACATCTCCAATTGAGCGCCAATCGCCTGGACTACTTCAAGAATGAGTTTGGCTCTTTTCTCAGGCATGTCGACAAGTCGCCTCCTACCAACGAAACGGCATCCCTCTCAGGACCTCCTTCAGCTCGTGCCGGCAAATGACGCTGAAGCCTTTCAGTGGATCTTTCTTTTCCATTGCTGTCTCACGCAGTTGCTCAACCGAAAGATTTTCGGCCCCGAACTGAGTGATTATTAGATCGAGGACTCGTTCTACTTCTTTAGTAACTTGATCCGAAGCAAACAACCGAATGCGACTGGCGACGGCGTAAAGTGCGACAGTCCCCTCAACCTCAACATCGTCAT
>DATANL010000149.1:0-10638 GCA_036266295.1 Pyrinomonadaceae bacterium
ATTCCGCGCGCGTCGAAAGCTGGCGGCGCATGTTTTCGGTCTCAGCCATCAACTCGCGTCGTTCGAGGGCCTTCTCGGCTAACGGCAGCAGCTCTTCAAAATCAAATGGCTTTTCAACGAAGTAGAAGGCGCCGGCCTTGATTGCTTCGACTGCGGTTTGCACGGAGCCGTAACCGGTGACGACAATCACCTCGGTGTTTGGTTTGGCGTCTTTCATGTGACGCAGCAGTGTGAGCCCGTCCATGTCCGGCAGTTGCACATCGCAAATCACCAGGTGATGCGCGCCGCCGTCGAACATGTCTATGGCTTCACCGCCGCTGGCAGCGGTATCGACGGTATATCCTTCGCCGACGAGGTGTTGTTTGAGCGAATCGCTCATCATCGGCTCGTCGTCAACAACCAGTATGCGAATTTCTTGATTTTTCGATTTAGTCATTCGGGTTTGAATTTATTTCCTTTAAAGGTAGCGTTACGCGAACCACTTCTGCGTTGCAGACTACATCGCCGCCCTGAGCTTCGATTATTTTGGTGGCCAGTTCTGTGTGAATCGTTCCACAGCCATGCGCTGATGCGGTGTTCTTCGTATTGAAATGTCCGCCGCGCCATTCGATCGTCGCCTGGTTTGCATCGCGCGACGTCGTCATCGAAATTGGTTGCGGGGCCTTCGCGGAAATCGTCGCGCGTACATCGTCTGTGATGGCTTTTATTGCTTCAGCCAGCGCGGCGGGATCAAATTCGCCGATGAACGAATCACCTTCGAACTGACTGGCGATCGTAACTTTCGGCAGTCCGCCGGTTTCACGTTCGGCAGCTTCCGCGATTACATTGGCAACGATTCGCTTGACGTCCACGCCGGGTTGCGGTCGCAATTCTATCGGCCGCGCATAGCGGACCAGCGCCGTGAGATCCTTCGCCGCGCGGTCCAATCCGGTGATGAGTTTCGCCAGCGTTTCCCGCTCATCCTGGGGCTGATCATCGCGATCCAGGCGCTTGCGCAGAAACGTGGCGTACAATTTGAGTCCGTTCAGTTGGTTCTTGAGATCGTGAACGATTTGCAGCGTCGCGCCGCCCAGACGTTCGAGCGCCTTAGAATCGGGGACTTTTGCTGGTGCGGTCTGCATTCGCGTACGGTCAATCTTAGCGATAAAGTGTACGAAATAAACCCGGTAGTTTTACGTTTCTGTGTCGCGTTTCAATTCGACAGAATACCAAACGTCACGAATCGTATGCTAGTAATGCGGAATTTTCGTCGTGGCCCACTAAATGTAAGGACTAACTTATATGAAGCGTGCGAACAAGCTGTTTCTGGTGGTGGAAGATTTTGAGGACAGTCGCTTTATGATGAGGCGGCTGTTGGAGATGGCTGGATATGATGTCCTTGAGGCGAGCGACGGCGAACAAGCCGTGACGATGGCGGTCGAGTCCAGGCCGGTTCTGATCCTGATGGATTTGAGCTTGCCGAAGCTCGACGGGCTGGCGGCGACGCGGCAAATTCGCCAGAAGAAAGGCCTGAAGCGAGTTCCCATCGTCGCGGTCTCCGCTCACGATTCGCCTGAATCGCGGACCGAGGCGCTCGAGGCCGGGTGCGATGAATATGTTACGAAGCCAATCGACTTTGACAATCTTCACGCGATCTTGCAGCGGTTTACGAGCGAGGCCAAGCCGTCGCGCGCCGCGCAGCCGTAATGTTGTACCGGAATCGCTCGACGGCGGTCGGATTTGTGTTAGAAGAGTGCGTCGTGCGGGCCGGCGAGCAACGTTGATAACGGTAATCTAAGGAATTGTGACTGTGCTGCGTGGGCACGTGAATTGATGAGGAATGAGGGCGGAGGTCTCACAGCCCCGAAGTCCCTTATTGATTCGCGCTGAGAGTATGAGGTAGTGAAGCCACTTAATGTCCCACACAAACAGACCATCGTTCCCGCAGCCTTCTTTGCCGACAAAATCGACAACCCCGAGTTCCTAAAGTCGATCAGCCACGAGATGCGCACGCCTTTAAATGTCATCATCGGCATCTGCCAGTTCCTTGAGCGAGATAAGCAGACGCCTCTATCGCCAATGCATCGTGATGCGGTGGGGCGAATGGATCGAAATGCGCGGGCCTTGTTGCAGTCGATAAACCGGCTAATGGAATCGTTGCGTAACGGTCAAACTCATTGACCGAACGCTTTAATTATTCCACGACGGGCGGCGAATGCGGTTGTCGGGCACCCACTCGTCCCAACTGTCATCGAAACCGGCGTAGTGGACGAGATGCCGGCCATCCTTAGCTTCAAGAATTTTCGCTGAGTACCATTTGCCGTGCCAATTGACCTCGACGTTAGCGCCGATGCGATAGTCGTTTGATCGCTTCGATTCGAGATTCGAATTGGTCCCGGGGCGCGCGTCCCTGGCGATCGATGAAGACATGCGGAACTGCCGGCGCGTCACCCATTCATCATCTCCATCTTCGTATCCGAAGTAATGAACCCGGTACGTGCCGTTGCGCGCGTCGATTACCCTGGCTTTGTACCAGTCGCCTTCGGAACGCACTTCGAGGCGGCTGCTGATTAACGGATCAGCCTTGCGTTCGGCTACCGCCAGCTCCATCTGCGGTTGAAAATCTCCGGTCGTCGTGAAGACAGCTTTCTGATCTTCAGCGAAGACCATGTCCTGCCTGATGTCCTCGGCTAATTCTGACAGGGTGACTTCGCCGTCGCCATTCATGTCGGCAAAAGATTTTCCGCGCAGTCCGGCGAGCAGCATCTCGGTAAACGTCCAATTCTCGGTCGAGGTGTGGTTCGAAGTTGCCGAAGCCAGCGTCGCATACGAAACTCGCCGGCCGAGTTGGCGTGTCTGTTGCGCCAGATTCCCTGAGAAACACGTATCAGCGGCGAGCAGCGCCCGCGAACCTCTGAAGTACCGCTCGATGTCGCGGACGATCGTATCGGTTTCCCAGCCGTCGAGATTCTCTCCCGTGTCGTAGGTCGCAAAGAAAGTCGTGCGTTCGTCGTCAGACTTGTAACCGTGACCGGTGTAATAAAACACCAGCAAGTCGTCCGGCCGGGCCTTGGACAGAAAAGCGGGGAATGAATTCTGAACCCGGCGCGACGTTGCCTGCGCATCTTTTAAGAATAAGATTTGCGACTCAGGCACGCCCTGCTGCCGAAAGAAATCAATTAACTGTGCGTCGCGCCGATTCTTCTGAGGGAACGAATCGAACATGTCCTTGTGTTGAAATTGGAGGATGCCGACGGCAAAGACCCACGTCCGTTGCGGCTGCCAGTCACGGCCTCTGGCAAAAGTTGATTGACTGAGAACGCTGCCGCAGATAATGAGCAGCGCAAGACCGAAACCTCTAACCACGCCAAGCTGATGTCTTTTCAAAGATGTGCTTCCTGTCGAGCCGGGATTCAGTAAAGCGGAGAGAGTGAACATAAAGGGCGGGGAAAGGTTACAGCCCTCAAGCGCGGACTATTGTACGACAGGTGTCGCCGAATTGTTGCGTGCTCTGAAAGAAACCTGTGCGTCTGTCGCTGATTGGTTGCGGCCCTCGATTTGCCCATTCACCGGACGGCAATTCAAGCCGCCAAGGAAGGACTAACACGTTGACTTCTAAAAGAGCATTAATAAGTTTTTTCACCGCGATCGCTTTGTTGGCTTCCATCCTCACCCCAACTACTTTCGGCCAGCGAATGGTTTTTGATGATTGGACCGCGGTCCAGGCGCTGACGCCGAGCGACGAAATCGTCATCACGTTAAAGACTGAGAGGGAAGTGAAGGGAAAGTTTCTCGACGCCGGCGCCGCTGAAGTGTCTGTTGAGCGGAACCGCAAACGGGAATCGATCGCGAAGGACACCATCGCGCAAATCCATCTCATCAAGGGGAAGGCGAAGAAGGGTCAATGGGCAGCGATTGGTGGCGGCGTAGGCGCGGGCACGGGCGGAGCGATTGGGTACTCAAGGGGTTATTGGGATGACGAACGCGCCGTTTACGCTTTTGCGGGAGCACTGATAGGCACGGGAATCGGAGCCGCGACCGGCTACATCTTTGGAATGTCGAGACGCAAGCGTGAATTGATTTATCAGGGCCGCTAGCTTCAGAAGCCCGGCCCAGGGAAATGGAAGGCCCGGAAACGTCGTTCACGAGCGTCAACGTTCCTGACGCTTACGCAGATGGCAGTGCCTTCTTCGCGGGCCACGCGTCGTAGAGGTAAAGCCCAAACGGAATCCACCAGATCAGATCATTGGTTAGACATAGAACGATCGTTGACTTAGGCCAGGCGCCGCTCCAAATCAGTTGCGCTAACCCAATCGGCCCGAGAATCTTTCCGGCGAGTCCAACCGCTGCGAGCAGCCATCCACGTTCAGGCACGCGCGCAACTTCGAAATAGATGATGCCGTAAAGCCCGACGACCATTCCGAGACAGGCAAAGATCGCCGGATAGTTAGACGGCGGCATCCCGGCAAATCGAAACAGCCACTGCGGATCGTAGACCGAGTGAATTCCCCACGCGATGTTGTAGATTCCCGCCGCGAGGAAGACCAGTCGATGAAATCTGCGGCGGCGAATCTGCAAGTCGTTAGGGAGAGACGGTCTGACGGCCGTCGATTACTTCCGGCGTGATGCGATAAAGCGCGACGTCGACCGCGCGCCCGAGTGCATCGACTTGCGTCGCGCTGATCGCGGGAGTGAGAGCTGGATTACGCTCAGTAATGAGCCTCATCGCGCGCTCCATTTCATCGGCCACCGTCAATTCATTCGCGCGGCCTACTACCATGACGCTGCGCCAGTTGGTGCTGTCGGTAATCTCTTCGACCTGAAGACAGACCTGCGGATTGGCTTGAATGAACCGCGTCTTCATTCCCTGGGTTGTGAAAAAGTAGAGGTCCTTGCCGTCATACGCATAGTGCATCGGCACCACGTAAGGCCGGCCGTCGCGGGTACACCCGAGATGCCCAAAGCTTTCGCGTTGCAGTAGCGTGTGCATTTCCGCCGTTGGCATGTCTTCGACTTTTAGCATTCAGTTCTCCTCTGATATCTCCAACACGATCGCGCAATCATTTCAAACGCGTCCGTTTAGAGCCGGGACTTGTCCCGGCGGGCACAAGTGCCCGCTCTAAACAGAAACTACGTTGTTAGGCCTCGCGGCGCCATCGGCAAAGACCGCAAGCGCACGCCGGTCGCGTTGAAGATCGCGTTGCCAATCGCCGGTGCGAGACCGACGATCGGCGTCTCGCCGGCTCCGGCCGAGGCGATGTCTTTGCGATCGACGAGGACGATCTCGATTTTCGGCAAGTCGCTGAATCGTGGCACGCGATACTGCGCAAAATGCGGATTGAGAATCTTGCCATCGTCGAATTGAATCGACTCAAATAACGCGCCGCCGATGGCCATCACGATCGCCCCTTCAATTTGGTTGTGCAGGTGCCGCGGGTTCACGATGGCGCCGCATTCAAATGCTTCGACGACGCGCACGATGCGCACGCGCCGGTTCGTTTTATCTTCCTTGTCGCTCGGCGGTTCAATTGCAATCTCGGCGCAGGTAGCGACGTAGCCGCCTTTTTCAAACCCGCAGGCGATGCCCACCCCATGATCGCTCAACGGTTTTGATTTGCCCCAGCCAAACGCTTTGGCTGTGGCTTGCAGAACGGCGCGCAGCCGTTCGTCTTTGATGTTCTTCAGACGAAACTCCAGCGGATCGATGCCGACTAACTGGGCCAACTCATCGATGTGAGATTCGCGCGCGAAATGATTCGCGGTTGCCGCCAGTCCGCGATACGAACCCTGCTTGAGGGGCGAGTCCGAAGCATGAAACCGAATGTCGTTATTCGGAATGTCGTACTTGATCTGAATGCCGGCGCCGCCGGAATTGTAGTTGTGAAACTCCCAGGCGGTGAGCGTGCCGTCGTTCTTCACTCCGCTCTTGATGTCGATCACACCTGCCGGCCGGAAGTAGGCCCAGGTGAATTCTTCTTCGCGCGTCCACGTTAGCTTGACTGGTTTCCCCGCGGCTTTCGCGAGTCGCGCCGCCTCGACGGCGCATTCGCCCGTGTGCTTGCCGCCGTAACCTGAACCTGTGTCGGGGACGATGACGCGGACTTTGTCTTCAGGAATGTGGAATGCTTCGGCGAGTTCGGTGCGCACGCCGAAAGGTCTCTGCGATCCAGTCCAGACCGTGAGTTGGTCGCCATTCCATTCGGCGACCGCTGCGCGTGGTTCCAGCGGCGCGTGCGCGATGTACTGGACGGTGTAGGTCTGCTCGAGCTTTTTGTCAGCCGCCGCCAAACCATCGGCCATCGATCCCTGCGGGCGAGCGCCACCACCGCCACCTTCACCGCCGCCGCCTCTCTGGTTCGTGGCCGGCTTGCGCAGCACGTCGAACAGTTCTTTGTTCGACGGTTGCCCGGCCGATTTCCAATCAACGGCGATCGCGTTCGCCGCCTTAGTGACTGTTTGCTGGTCGGGCGCGGTCACGCCGATAAAATTACCGTCAGTGACGACTTTGACGCCGGGTATGGCTGCGGCGGCTTGTGTGTCAACCGACACCAGCGATGCATTGAATGCCGCGGGACGAACAATTTTGCCGTAGAGCATGCCGTCACGCTTCACGTCAAAGGTGTAGCGATGTTTTCCGCTGACGTAGCTCCTCGCGTCAACTTTGGTGACCGAGGTGCCGGCGATGGTCCAATCTTTAGGTTGCGTGATCGTGATGTTGTCGGGAATCACCTTGACGAGTTTGCGGCCCTTTGCGACCTCTGCGAGCGTTAAAGTTTTCGATTTGTCGTGATTCAGGAAGCGAGCGTCCACGATTCGCAGATCGCCAGGCGCCACATTCAATTGCTCGGCAGCCATTGCGATTAGCATCTCGCGCGCGGCCGCCGCCGCTTTGCGAAGTTGCGGGACCATCGTCGGCGTGCTGCGACTGCCGAAGGTCCCCAGGTCGAAAGGAGTCAGGTCGGTGTCGCCCATCACCAGATGGACCGAGCTAACCGGCACGTGCAATTCATCCGCGACCGATTGCGTCAACGTGGTGCGCGTGTTCTGACCGACTTCAACCTTGCCGGTGAAGGCCGTCACTTCGCCTTTTTCATCGACGTGAATCCACGCCTCAATGTCATTCGGGAGATTTTGATTGGCTCCGCCGCGGCCGGATTCTCCCTGGCCGCGTTGTTGGGCGAGGACTCGCGCCGCGGGAACGATGAAGACTATGCCGAGCCCGAAAGCCTTTATGAAATCGCGTCGATCAAAATGGAAGTTGTAATTCGGGGCGTCGAACAGTTCGTAACGCTCGACTTCGATTTCATCAAAGAGGTTATGTTCGTCGATCATCACGCAACCTCCCTGGCCTGTCCGGACGCGATTTGAATTGCCTGGACGATTCGCTCATAGGTCCCGCAACGACAGATGTTGCCGTTCATGCCGGTAATGATTTCGGCGCGGCTGGGTTTCGCATTTTTGGCGAGCAGCGCGCTCGCCGACATGATCATACCCGACGTGCAGTAAGCGCATTGCATCGCGTCAGCTGCAATGAAGGCTTCCTGAAGCGGATGCAGCTTGCCGTCCTTTTCCAATGCTTCGATCGTCGTGATCTGTTTGCCGCCGACGCGTCCGACCTGCGTAATGCATGAGCGCGTAGCGACTCCGTCGATGAGGACCGTGCACGCGCCGCATTGCCCTTCACCGCAGCCGTACTTGCTGCCGGTCAGATCCAGATCGTTGCGCAGGACTGAAAGCAGACTGACAGACGAGTCGATATCAACTGCCATCTTCCTGCCGTTGACGTTGAGCGAGGTGACTTTCGCCATAACGGAAGCTTTCCCTTCTTGAATTCCTTTCTTGAATTCGTTTAGCCGCCGGACTTGTCCGGCGAGTCTCGTGGGCCGCACAAGTGCAGCGTCTAAACGTTTTCGGATCCTCGTTGATGGGAAGTCTCAGTATAACTCCGGCTTTGCGAGATTGTGAAAATGGTGATTAAATCCGAGAGAACACACTCCCTCGAATTTAATTATGAAGCTAACAACAAAGTTTCCGGTCGTTACGGTCGGCCTCTGGTTAAGTGTATTTGCCTGCGCGTTCACCTTCGCGCAAGGGGGCGATTCGGCCTGGACCAAAGCAGAGGCGCCACTGCGAGAACAGATTAGCCATCTGCGCAGCCTGCCTGACGACGTGCGCGCTCGTACGACGAAGCAACTCGCGCTCGATATTCGCGCGCTGCCGCCGACCCAACACAAGTTAAGCCTGGCGGTTGGGTTGGCGAATCTTTCGACGGAAGGCGACTTTGGTAAGGACACCCTGCAAGAAGTCGCTACCACTCTGGCCGAAGCGCTGCGCGAACAGCCGATGGCGATGAACGGGACCGAGCCGGCCTTTCCTTATATTGAGTTGGCGACGCTGGTGCGCTACGAGCACGTGAAGGCGTCATCGGACAGCCCGCAGTTTGCGGCGGCGATGGCAAAGCTCGCGGCCGACGATGAAGTGCGCGCCAAAGCCGACTTTACTTTGAGTGATTTGGACGGCAAGAGTTGGACGTTGCGCGACTTGCGCGGCAAGGTTGTGTTGGTGAATTTCTGGGCGACCTGGTGTCCGCCCTGCCGCAAGGAAATGCCGGATCTCGACGCGCTCTACAAAAAATTCAAGGACCGGGGGCTGGTGATCCTGGCGATCGATGATGAAGAGATCGCGAAGATCAAGCCGTATCTCGCAGAGCATCCGGTCACCTACCCGATTCTGCTCGACCCGGGACGCAAAGTGAATGAGGGTTTTCGCGTCGACGGCATCCCCAAGAGTTTCGTCTACGATCGTGAAGGTAAACTGGTCGCGCAATCGATCGACATGCGCACCCAGAAACAATTCCTCGAGTTGCTGGCGCAAGCCGGCCTGAGATAAAAGGACAGTGGCTTTTACAAGCGCGAAGTTGTTGAGCTGGATTAGGGTGTGGGGTGTAGGGTGTTGGGTGTAGGACGTTAGATTTGAGTCGCCGAGTATTGAATGCAGCGGATTGCTACACCCGACACCTGCAACTCGTGCCCTTTTGGAGAAGATCGCAGGGCGTGGGGTTTAGGTCGCCGAGCATGGAATCCTACGAACTCTACACCCTACACCCAAAACCCTATTCCCTTCTTTGGAGCAGCCTATGAACGTGAAACGAGTCTTAATCTTCGTAACCACGCTGGCGTTGGTCTCGCTGAGTGCAGGTCGATCGCCGGCGCAACCGGCCCAACTCACACCGCAGCAGCAGGAACTCGCCAACTACATCAAGAAGAATTACACGAAGAGCGAAGTCATGATCCCGATGCGTGACGGGGTGAAGCTCTTTGTCTGCATCTACGAACCGAAAGACCGGAAACAGAAGTATCCGATCATGTTTGATCGCACGCCGTACAGCGTCGGTCCCTACGGACCGGACAATTACAAGACGTCGCTGGGCCCGGACGAATTGTTTGCGCGCGAAGGCTACATCTTTGTCTACGGCGACGTGCGTGGGCGCTATCTGAGCGAAGGGCAGTACGAAGACGTGCGGCCGTACATTCCGAACAAGAAAGGAAATCAGATCGACGAGACGACCGACACGTACGACACGGTCGACTGGCTGATTAAGAACGTGCCGAACAATAACGGCCGCGTGGGCGTCTACGGAATTTCTTATCCCGGTTTCTACACGTCGATGGCCGGCATTGACGGGCATCCGGCGATTAAGGCCATCTCGCCGCAAGCGCCCGTGTCTGATTGGTTTCACGGAGACGACAATCATCACAACGGCGCGCTGTTTCTCTCGCAGAACTTTTCATTCTTCACCGGCTTTGGTCAGCCGCGCCCGGTGCCGACGTCAAACAACGATTATGTGAAGCCGTTCAATTACGGGACGCAGGACGGCTACAAGTTTTATTACGACGTGGGCGGGCTGAAGAATTTCGGCGACGCTTATCAGAAGCAGTTCGGATTTCGCATCAAGTTCTGGGACGAAATGATGCAGCATCCGAATTACGATCAGTATTGGAAAGATCGAAACATTCTCCCGAACCTGCGAAACATTCATGCCGCGGTGATGACGGTTGGTGGTTGGTACGATGATGAAGATCTATTCGGCGCGCTCGCGACTTACCAGCACATCGAGCAGCAAAACCCGGGAATCTTCAACGTGCTGGTAATGGGGCCATGGTTTCACGGCGGCTGGGCGCGGTCGGACGGCGATTGGCTGGGGACGGCTTATTTCGGCAGCAAGACCGGCGTTTATTATCGCGAGCATTTTGAGCTGCCATTCTTCAATCACTTTCTGAAAGACAAAGGCGACATTTCTGAAATCAAAGAGGTGAACGGCTTTGACACGGGCGCGAACCAGTGGGTGGCATTGCCAAACTGGTCGCCCACCACGGCGACAGACACGCCGCTTTACCTGATGTCGGCGGGCCAACTCTCATTGGGTGCGGGACCTAATGCGGCGCGACCAATCACCGGTAAGCTGCCGCCGGCAGGCGCGGGTCCGAGACAGCCCTGGTACGACGAGTATGTGAGCGACCCGTGGAATCCGGTTCCTTACACCGAGAAGCGAAACAGCGAAACGATTCGCTATCCGCGCGACTTTATGACTGAGGATCAGCGCTTTGCTGCGACGCGACCGGACGTGCTGGTCTATCAAACTGAACCGTTGACCGAAGA
>DATANL010000150.1:0-2753 GCA_036266295.1 Pyrinomonadaceae bacterium
CAGCGGGAACAAACGTGAGTTTGCTTCGCACGCTGTGCAGAGATGACCGCGCTCCACAATCGTCCGCTTCATCGGTACAATCATTTCACGAAAATAAAATGCTCGTACTTGGAATCGAAACTTCGTGCGATGAAACTGCGGCCGCGGTCATTCGAGACGGTCGTGAGATCGTCTCGTCGGTCATCTCATCGCAAATCAAGACGCACGCGCGTTTTGGCGGCGTCGTGCCGGAACTCGCTTCCCGCGAGCACCTCGACAAGATAGTTCCGATCGTCGAAGAGGCGCTGGCGCGGGCGGAAGTTACCCAGGACGAGATCGATGGGATCGCGGTAACTAATGGACCAGGGTTGGTCGGATCGCTGCTGGTCGGCGTCTCGTACGCGAAGGCTTTGGCGTTTGCGCTCAACAAGCCGCTGGTCGGCGTCAATCATATCGAGGGCCACATCTACTCAGTCTGTTTTGAAAATCCTCCGGTCGAACATCCGGCGGTCGCGCTGATCGTTTCGGGCGGCCACACGAACCTGTTTTATGTTCCCGAGCCGGGCAAATACAAAGTTGTGGGACGCACGCGCGACGACGCTGCCGGCGAGGCATTCGACAAAGTCGCAAAGCTGCTCGGGCTCGGTTACCCGGGTGGGCCGATCATCGAGCGGCTGGCCCGGGAAGGGAATCCGAAGGCCGTGAAGTTCGCGCTGCCGCGCATGGGCGACAACCGGCCCGATTTCAGTTTCAGCGGATTGAAAACGGCCGTAACCAAGTACGTGCGTGAGTCAGGTCTGCAGCCGCAGCAAAATGGCGAGGAAGTGTCACAAGGCATCAAGGATTTGGCCGCGAGTTTTCAATCGACGGTGGTGCGCTCGCTGGTCAGTACGATGGAGCGCGTCGCGCGCGAATATCATCCGAAGACTTTGATTGTCGCCGGCGGCGTCGCCTGCAACGGCGCGCTGCGTGAAGCTGCTCGCCAGAGTGGTGAGGCCATGGGTATTCCCGTCTATTTTCCATCGCCGCACTTGTCAACGGATAACGCTGCGATGATCGCTGCCGCAGGCGCCGTGAAACTGAAAGCCGGTGAACGCGCGGGATGGGATCTAAATGCGGACGTGATGCTGCGGCTGCAGAATATTGAGGTTGAAGACGAAGAGCTGCGGAAGAAAGTGCGCTATCGGTTGTAACGGAGACCCGACCGTCAGGGAGGGTGCAGGCCAGAATAGGTAGCCAATGATAAGACCGAGGGGCACCCTCCCTTACGGTCGGGTTTCTGAGACGATCGCGCCGACGCGGATGGTTCCTTCGGTCAAAATCTGGGCGCGCAAACCGCCGCGATGAAGTAGACCCGGCAGCACTTTCGGGTGCGACAGACGTTGCAGTGTCGCGCATGGTTCGCATAGTTGCACGCCGCGCGCTTTGACTTCGCCAACCCAGAACTCTTTGCCCACCAGGTGGTTCAGAGGAACGCCGCGCGTCACGATGTTGCGACGCGTGCCGTCGAGCCCGAAATCGATCTTGAATTCCGATCGAAACGCTTCGATTGCTTCAGCTTCAACCAAAGTTAGTTCGCGCTTCGGTAGCTTGTCGGCGTGATCGAAATAGCGGTCGCCTTCCAGACCGCGGCCGGGGATCGCCCGCACTTCTTCCACCGACTCGAGCGGGGCTTCCGCTACCGGCGTGATGTTGATTGAAATGACTTTGCCTTCAAACATAATGGTTCCTTCGCAGGTCGTTTAGAAGCCGGACCTGTCCGGCTTATTGGCACAAGTGCCAACTCTAAACAAATATGAGTTGGGTTTACAGCGACGCGCTGATCGCGGCGTCAAAAATTTCCAAAGCGACATCAACGTGTTCGCGCGTCAAAATCAACGGCGGTGACCAGCGAATTGAATTGGCGCCGCAGCCGAGCAGAATCAAGCCTCGGTCAAATGTAGCCATCTCAACCCGGTCACGCAATTCCGCGTCGGGTTGCTTCGAGGCGCGATCCTTTACGAACTCGACGCCGATCATCATGCCCATTCCGCGGACGTCGCCGATGCAATCATACTTCGTTGCGAGCTTCGCCAAACCCTGCTTGAGATAACTGCCGACTTCGGCGCTATTTGCGACCAGCTCGCGTTGCAGCAATTCAATTGTTTTCAGGGCCGCCGCAATCGCGACGGGATTGCCACCGAAGGTTGAAGCGTGCGCCCCCGGTTTCCAGTCCATCAAATCAGCGCGCGAGACAGTCGCCCCGAGTGGCAAACCTGAAGCGATGCCTTTGGCGATGCAGATGATGTCGGCCTGCACGCCGGAGTGTTCCAACGCGAACATCTTGCCCGTCCGGCCCATGCCGCTCTGCACTTCGTCGGCGATTAGCAGGATGCCGTGCTCATCGCAAATGCGACGCACTTCTTTGAGAAAACCGGCAGGCGCAGGCACATAGCCGCCTTCGCCCTGGACTGGTTCGACGACGATCGCCGCAACTTCTTCGGGCGGCGTCGTAGTTTTGAACAGCCGGTTCTCGATCCAGTTGATGGCGCCCTGCACCACGCCGCCGTCGCCGCAATCATCAGCACTGAACGGGTTGCGGTATTCGTTCGGAAACGGCATATGGACCACGTCCAGCACCTGTCGCTTGAATCCCAGGCGTTGCGCAGCTTTTGACGACGTTAATGACAGCGAGCCCAGTGTCCGTCCGTGAAAACTCCCGAAGAATGAAATGAACTTCTCTCTGCCGGTCGCGTGCATCGCCAACTTGAGCGCAGCTTCCACCGCCTCGGTGC
>DATANL010000151.1:0-11587 GCA_036266295.1 Pyrinomonadaceae bacterium
GATCCAAGTCTCGCGCCGGCATCACTCAGCACTTTGCTTGTCGAGGCGATTCGTGATCGCGCGACTCGGCCCGATCCGTCCGTCAGCACAAAAACTTTTGGTTTGGTGAGCGTCAGCCACGCGTGGACACACAGTTCGTGGCCCGGATGCGCAATGAATAGAAAGTTCCTGTCTTGAGAGTTGTTGTCGCTCATGTAACACCAATTGAAGATGCCGCAGTGGGCGTCTTCTTTATTGGGCCGTGGCCGTGTTCCGTTCGACCGTGACGCCGCGCAGGTGTGCCGCTTCCGGTCGAGGGTCACGTCGGCTCCCGTGTTGACGAGAATGTCGCAAAGCCAGCGTGCCGTTTTCCATCTCGTAGATGGAACCTGCAAACGATGCCACGTTCAGGTCGTGAGTAATCAGCAAAATTGCCGGCGCCGTTTCCAATTGATTCAAAGTAAGCAGCAGCC
Organism: Pyrinomonadaceae bacterium; assembly: GCA_036266295.1. Classification (GTDB taxonomy): domain Bacteria; phylum Acidobacteriota; class Blastocatellia; order Pyrinomonadales; family Pyrinomonadaceae; genus UBA11740. Next base: position 453 of record DATANL010000151.1, read on the forward strand.
GGTCGATGGCCATCGCGTCGAGGTGATTTGTCGGTTCATCAAGGACGAGCAGTTTCGGGTTTGTCGCGAGCGCACGGGCAATCGCCAGTCGCTGTCGCTGGCCGCCGGACAATAGCGTCGCGCCTTCGCCCACGTGATGGTCATAAAGATCGGGAAGAGTGATTACAAATTCGTGTAGCCCCGCCAGGCGCGCGGCAAATTCGATCTGCGACGCGCTCATTTCCGGAAAACCGTAGCTGATGTTCTGCGCGATTGTGCCAGGCAGAATTTGCGGGTCTTGCGGCACGACGCCGATTTGACGCCGCAGATATTGCAGATCGAGTTGGTCTAACTGCACACCATCCATCTCGATGTGACCCGCCCGCGGCTGATAGAAACCCAGCAGCAGATATGTCAGCGTAGTCTTGCCGGCCGCGTTGGGGCCAACGATCGCGGTGACCTCTCCCGGCTCAAGCGTACAGGTAATGTCGGTTACGACGTCACGATCGTTGTAACCAAAGCTGACGCTGCGAAAGGCGACCTGGCCGGCGAAGTTTAATTTGCGCGTGCCGGTGTAGGGCTCGTAATCGCGCAACTGCAACATCTGCCACGTCGCGATTAACGATTGATTGCCGGCGACGATCAGCGGAATCGTTTGCAACAGGACATAGAGACGATCCCGAATTAGAGCAAAGGTGGCATAGACAGCCAGCAGTTGGCCCAGCGTCATGCGTCCCGACACCACAGCCATTCCGCTGACGCTCAGAACCAGCAACATCGCACCCGCGATGATTACACTTTGCACCCAATTGTAGCTCGAGTTCGCCAGCGAAAGTCTGAGGGTCGCATCGTGCAGTTTCTGCGCGTTTGAGTTTTGCTGGTCTCGCTCGCACTTGTCGGCGCCGCGTTGTCGAATCAGATCAACGGACCGCAACAAACGGGTAACGCCGTAACTGAAGTTCTTCGCGGCCATGCGAAAATCGTTGACGCTGCGGCTGACGCGCCGCTCCCACGTGCGAATCGATACGAACAGCAGAAATCCAATCAACGCGATAACCGGAACGATGCGCAGGTCGAGCCAGAAAAGAAATGATGTGAGTGCGATGCAAGTCAGCAACCCCGGCAGAAATTGTTCGATGAGGATGCTGCCCATGAAGACCACGCGTTCGCTGTCCTGAACGACGTTCGCGTGCAGCTTCCCATGATCGGCTGAGGCGTAAAACGATCGCGGCAGCCGAAACAATTGCGAAAGCAAATCTGTTCGCAGGCGAAATACGGCGCTTGAATTCGCGCGGTATGCAAAGTGGCGAGTCAGAAAAGCGAAAATGGCGTAAGCGATGAGCGCGCCGAAAACCCCGGTAGCCGCCAGCAAAACCAACTTGATGCTGCGAGCTGCCACCGCCCGATCGATTAAATAGCTGACCAGGACCGGCAGTGGTAAGAGCGCGAGCGACTGGGCTATCGCGGCCATCACCGCCGCGAACAGAGATCCATAGCGATCATGATAGAGGCGACCATAGTAGCCCCAGGCTTGGCGCGCGCGCGTACGTTCAGCCGGCGCCGTCAGACCGTGCGCGAAATTCTTGAAATGCTGCAGGTGTGCCGCGTTCTGTAACATGATCAGATTCGATAAATGTTCGTCACGATCTGCTGACCGCCGGGCTGCATTTGTTTCCGCTTCGCTTCACCCAAAATCTGTTTCACCGAGCGGCGTCCGAGTAGGACGAAGCGACAGGTTCTCGACGCGGCATTTTCGCCGCCACTCGTACGGAGTGCCGTCGTCTATTTTAAAGCTCGACAGCAGGTCGCGGGTTCGGATCACAAGTCGCATCAGGAATCTGAGCGCCGCCGGACTGGCACTGCCTGACAATGCCCAGGCGAGAATTGCAGCGGACCGAAGGTCCCAACCCAGAGCCTTGCTCGCAGTCAGCCGCGACAGCACGTCCGGAGACTGACCGGACCAGAGGCGCATCGCTCCGCACAAATACAGCGTAGCCAACTCGTCTCCGTGTCGGGGAAAATTTTGCGCGGCGAGGTCGATCGCGTTCGATTCAACAAAAAGGGTTGTATTGCTCGCATGATAGCGAAAATGATAAAGCGCCGCCGGCAGCGTGACGACACGTCCCAATCTGGTCAATTTCAGAAAGAAGTCCTGGTCCTCGCCGACGCTCAATTCCCGATAACCACCAACGGCATCGAAAGCGGCGCGGCGAAACATTGCGGAGCCGTGCGGGAAGGGAATGTACTGTGGCGAATGCCATAGGCGCCAGCGATCGCGCGGCCTGATTGCACGGCCGATACTGTCAATGCCTTCGAACAACGTGCCCACGGCCACGACTTCGCGGTAGCATTTCAAAACATCCAGCTGCCGCGCGAGACGTTCGGGATGCGAAATGTCATCGGCATCCATGCGCGCTACGATTGGCGCGGAACTCTTGCTGACTGCCAGGTTGGAACTGCCCGCCAAACCAAGTTGAATCTCTGATCGATGTACATGAATCCGGCTATCGCGTTGTTCCCATCGTCTGAGCAGCTCGGGTGATTTGTCGGACGAGGCATCGTCAAGAATCACAAACTCGAAATCGCTGAGTGTTTGATTGAGGATACTGCTAATGCTTTCATCAAGAAACGGCGCAGCATTATGGACCGGCATCGCCACACTGAGTGGTGGTTTACCAACGTCTGCCTTCCTGTCCGGCCTCATGGATAAGGACATTTGAACCGTCAAATCGCTCCGCCGATGGGGGCCACGGCCGAGAGTTTACGAGTCGACCAGCAATCGTTTCGTCAGCCTTAGCGTAGAGTTTTCTTGCGATCAGCTAACGAGAAAATAATGAATCCATAGTAACTGCTGTGAATTCGTATTTCCACCTTTTTCCATCTTGACAGCGTCGGTGCCTTCTATACTATTCGTCAGGTTAAGTTGATGAGCGCCAGCCTTGAGGCCCATTAACCCGACATTCTGAGAAGCGGCTGCGGTATCTCGCAGACAACGCGAACCAGGACTTGATCGTCAGAACTTAAACTTGCCGACGCGGTTCAGGGCTGCGCGCACGGCTACTAAAATAAGGAGTGAATTTATGACAACGCGAATACTTCGATCGATAGCGCTCGCTTTTGGGTTGGCGCTGGCTCTTTCCCCATTAGCTTTCGGACAACCCTCGACACAGTCATCGACTGCGCCGACTAATGCGTCAAGTGCCCGCAATATAGCCAGTGGCGAGAAGGCGAAAATCAAAGGCGTGGTCGTGCGCCGCGACGCGGACACTTTTACAGTTCGTGACATCACGAACGTCGATACTACCGTGCGACTGACCGACCGCACCTCGGTGAAAAGCAATGGCGGCTTTCTGCGCGGCGGCACGAACTATGGCCAGACGCTGATTCTGCGTGGCTTGAACCTGGAAGTTGAAGGACGCGGCGGATCGAATGGTGAATTGAACGCCGAAAAGATTCGCTTTAACGAAGCGGACTTGCGCGCGGCGCGCACGGCTGACGTACGCGCAGTACCGTTGGAAGAACGGGCCACCGCGACTGAGGGCCGCTTGAGCGAAGTCGAGCAGAACGCGCAGAAGATGTCAGGTCAGCTCGATGAACTGGCAGCCGTTTCGAATGCGGCACGAGGCGGCGCCAAGGCCGCACAGGAAACCGCGGATGCAGCCGTCGCCGGCGTCAATGCCGCCAATGATCGCATCTCGGCGCTGGATGATTACGTGGCGCAGGATACGATGGCGGTAAACTTTCGCGTGGGCAGCTCGATTCTGAATGCCGATGCCAAGACCAGGCTCGACACGATCGCGACCAAGGCGCTCAACGCCAAGGGCTATGTGCTCGAGGTCACCGGCTTTGCCGATTCAACCGGCGCCACCGAACGCAATCGCCAGTTGAGTCAACGTCGCGCCGACGCCGTGATTCGTTACCTGGTCGAGAACCACCAGATTCCACTGCGCCGCATCGTGACCCCGTACGGCTTCGGCGAAACCAATCCGGTGGCTGACAACAAGACCCGCGAAGGCCGCGCTGAAAATCGTCGCGTTGAAGTCAAAGTGCTCGTCAACAAGGGCCTGACCCAGCCGGCGCCGACGGTGAAAGGCTCGAGCGGAAACGATCAATAACGTAACGCAACTATAGGTTTGCGACCTGCGCACTTTGCTAAGTTGCGCCACATTGCCAACGATCATGCCGTCAAGACGCGTCAAATGATTGGCTGGCCCATTTCCGGCGCGTCGGAAATGGCGGCATGAGGAGTTGGTGGATGCAATCGAACAAACGAAATTATTTCCTGCCGGCGCTTGCAGTAGCAGCGCTGGCTTTCTTTTTACTTGGCGTCACGCTGTTCGTCCCTGAGACGTCGGCCCAAAAAGTAAAGCAGTTAGAGCCACCACCGCCCGTCCCGAAATACAAACCAAAGCCCACGCCGACACCTGCGCCGATCGAATATGAAGTGGTGCGCGTTACTTCGAACCTGATCATGGTGCCGGTTTCAGTCGTCGATGCACAGGGACAGCCCGTGCTCGGTTTGAAGCCGACCGACTTTCACATTGAAGAAGACGGCAAGCCGCAGCAAGTCGCGCAGCTTGGCAATCCGGAACAAGTGCCGCTCGATATAGCCTTGCTGGTCGACGTGTCCGGCAGTGTGGTGGCGCGTTTCGATTTTGAGCAGCAGGCGGCGGCCAGTTTCATCAAGCAAGTGCTGAAGCCGGAAGATCGGGCCACGGTGTTTGCCATCGACGATAAGCCCCGTTCTATTTCATCGCTCACGACCGCCGACGTGGCCGCTCACGCGGTGATGACTATCAAGCCCTCAAACAGCTACACAGCTTTTTTCGATTCAGTCCTGGCGGCGGTGCGTTATCTCGACGAATCGTCAGGCAACGGTCGTCGCCGGATTGCGGTGGTGATCTCCGATGGCGATGACACTGCGCGCATAGTCGACCTGTCAAAAGCGAAGTCGGCCGGCGGCACGCTGCAGCTCGCCGGTCAGGAAGCGCAGCTGGCGATGTTGGAAAAAGCGGAGGCCGACACTCAGGGTGAAGTCCAACGGGCTGAGGTCACGTTCTATTCGATTAATCCAAGTGGCCAGACTATGCACTTGAACGTTCGGACCGCGCGTTCTGAAGCGGGAATGGAAAAGATGGCGGCGGCCACCGGCGGCGCCTCGTTTGTCCCCGCGCGTGACGATGAACTGGTGGGCATCTTCAATCGGATCGCGGCGGAAATCCGTTCACAGTACTTGCTGCAATATTATTCCAACAACGAAACCGGCTCACGCGTCTTTCGCCGCATCACTGTCAGCTCGCCTACTCACCCACAATTGCGAGTGCGTGCGCGTGAGGGCTATTATCCGAAAGCAAAATAGATAGTTGACCGGTAGGTCGCTTCGATGAAAAATCCAGTCTTGTTTAGAGGCCGGACTTGTCCGGCCAGACCTGATTGGGAAAGCGCGGCACACAAGTACGCCGTCTAAACGAAAGCATGAGTGATTGAGGCGTTAGCTATTCGTGGCAGATTCGAAATCCAATCATCGTGTTCGAGTTGGCCTCGCGCTTTCTGGAGGCGCCGCGCGTGGCGTCGCCCACGTCGGGGTCTTGCGCGCCCTCGTAGAAAACGACATTCCGATTGACGCGATCGCCGGCGCCTCGGCCGGAGCGCTAATTGGCGGATGTTTTGCGGCCGGGGTCCCGATCGAACGTCTTGAAGAGATGGCCGCGAACTTTCGCTGGCGTCACACGCAGCGGTTTTCGTTTTCGCGACTGGGTCTGCAATCCAATGCGCCCATGGAAAAATTTCTGCGCACCTTCCTGCCGGTCACGCGCTTCGAGGATCTGAAGATTCCGTTCGCGGCGATGGTTACGGATTTGCGCAAGGGCGAGTTAATCGTCAAGCGTGACCGCGGCGACGTGCCGTTCGCCATCCGAGCCAGTTGTTGTATCCCATTCGTCATGATGCCGATTGAAGACGACGAAGGCCGTTTACTGATTGACGGCGGCATCGTGCAGAACCTGCCGATTGGCCAAACCAGGGCGCTCGGCGCGGACGTTGTCATAGCCGTCGACGTCAATTTGGACGGCGTTCGTTTTTTTGAACGGCCGCGCACGGCACTCGGCGTGCTTGCACAGACTTTCATCGCCGTTGAACGCATCGTTTCCAATCAGGAACGCGCGGATGCAGACGTCCAAATTGTTCCGAAAGTCGGTCACATTCGTTGGGACCAAACGCGGCGAGCAAAAGAGTTAATTGAGTGTGGATATCAAGCGGGATTGGCTGCGATTGAAGAGATTAAGTCCGTCATCAACCAAGCCGCGAGCGTTGACGATGGTGTTCGGGAATCCGTTGTAGTTTAGAGTCGCTCGCGCTCATATCGTTCTTTAGACGCTTCGCGTGTGCGGCGTCGAATGCCGACAAGTCGGGCATTCAAATGAAAGCGTGAAAGACTGCAGCCCTCTCAAGAATTTCGCCCCCATTAATAGTTTCATTAGGGCAACGGATTAAACTGAAGGATCGCTCGACGCTTTCGTTGCGCAGGTGTTCACAGCCTGCGTTTAGGAAATCGAAGAGTAACAAAAGCCTCCCCTTCAAGGAGGCTTTGGTCTTTGTGCGATTGGTGAGCCGATGCGAACCAGCCGAAAAAAAGATTCCCGTTCGTCAACACAGAACCTAGCGCGCGCGAGAATAAAGCGCGTGTTGTACGTCGTGGTCATCGCGGTCGCGATCTTCATCGTTGGACTCGCCAGTGTTCTGATTCATTCTTATCGTGCTTACGCGAGGTTGGTCGATGACCGGCTGGCGCGCGGCTATCAAACCAGCCGTGCCGGTATTTACGCCGCGCCGCGTACCTTACGTGCCGGACAAAAATACTCGCCCGCCGGGCTCGCTGAAGTGCTTCGTCGCGCCGGATATATCGAAGGCAATTCAGCCAGCGAAGTTTGGAGCGGCAGCTTTTTGCCGACGCCGGAGGGCATCGACATCCGTTCGAACAATGAGAATGCCGCGAATGCCGTCCGCGTTAGCTTCGATGCGAACGGCCGCATTGCCGCCCTGACCGGCGATGGCCTGGACGTCGATTCGCTCACGCTGGCGCCGGAATCATTAACTGATGGCGCGACGAAAGGCGGTGCGCGTCGCCAACTCTCGTTCACTGATATTCCGCCGCAGCTGGTGCACGCGATCACTTCGATCGAAGATCGGCGCTTCTTTGATCATCATGGGGTCGATGTGTTTGGAATCGCTCGCGCGCTGATGCGAAACGCGGGTGACGAGCGGATCGGCCAGGGCGGGTCGACTATCACCCAGCAATTGGTCAAGAACACGTATCTCACGCCTGAACGAACTCTGCGTCGCAAGTACGCGGAAGCAATGTTGGCATTCACGATCGAACGGCGGTTGTCGAAGGAAGACATCTTCGCGCTTTACTGCAACGAGGTTTTTCTGGGCCAACGCGGCGTGTTTGCCGTACGCGGCGTCGATCAGGCCGCGCGCGTTTACTTCGGCAAGGAATTGAAAGAACTAACGCTGCCGGAAGCCGCGACCATCGCCGGCATGATTCAGAGTCCCACTCGTTATTCGCCGATTAGACAGAATGAAGCCTCGCGGGCGCGTCGCAACACCGTGCTGGGAACAATGGTCCGGGACGGATTCATCAAGCTTGACGAAGCTGCGGCTGCGGCCGAGCAGCCGATCGCGGTTGCTGAGTTTGATCCGGCCCGCGAATCTGTGGCGCCTTACTTTATTGATTATGTGAACAGGGCATCGGAGCGCCCGCATCCTGCGGGGGCGCAGGCTTCCAGCCCGCAAACGGATCGCGCAGAGTTGGACAGCATCGCGAACCGCCGGCAGGATGCCGGCGAATCCCGAGACGTCGGGACAGGGATGCCTGCGCTCCGAACCACCCTCGATCTCGATCTGCAGCGCGCCGCTTCTGATGCGATCGCACATCAACTGGATCGGCTCGATCAGAATCACAAGGGGCAAACTCCGCAGGCCGCGATGGTCGCGCTCGACCCTAACACCGGCAAGGTACTCGCAATGGTTGGAGGCCGCGACTACGCCGAATCGCAACTGAATCGTGCGACTGATGCCCAGCGTCAACCCGGTTCGGTCTTCAAACCATTCGTGTATGCGGCCGCCCTGGAGGCGGGCATGTCGCCGTTGCGCATGTTCCGTGATGCTCCGCAGGAGTTTACATACGCCAGGACGCAAAAGTATCGACCTTCGAATTACGGCGGCGGCTTCTCAATGCGCGATCTGCCGATGCGCGATGGATTAATTAAGTCGCTGAATGTAGTGACGGTCGACGTGGCCATGCAAACGGGTCTGGCGCGTGTGGCGAACAAGACTTTGGAATTCGGCCTGCCGCGTCCCAATCCTTTTCCGGCGCTGGCGCTCGGCACGACCGAAGCCACACCGTTACAAATGGCTGTGGCTTACGCCTCATTCGCGAACGGCGGAAAGAAAGTCGAACCCGAGGTCATTTCGAGCGATGCGGCGACTAGTGATCGGCAGGTGATTGCGCCAGCGACGGCCTACATGATTACCGACATGCTGGCAGACGTGATCAATCGCGGGACGGCGCGGGCCGCGCGCAACCAGATTCCGGGAACGGCGGTCGCCGGCAAGACGGGAACATCACGCGACGGCTGGTTCGTCGGCTACACGCCAAATCTGGTTTGCGCCGTTTGGATCGGATTTGATGACAACCAACAATTGGGACTGACCGGCGCCGAAGCCGCGCTCCCGGCCTGGGTCGAATTCATGAAAACCGCGATCGATTTGCGGCCCGAACTCGGTGGCAAGTCATTCGCCCAGCCCGAAGGAATTACCATCGCTGAAATCGATCCGGAAACTGATGAGTTGGCGTCAGGAAAATGTCCGATGCACGAACGGGTGGCGCTGCTAACCGCACAAGCGCCAAAGTCAGAATGCTTTCGGCATAATTTCTATTTTGATGAGCGCAATGACGCAGCTAGTGAAGTCGTTCATGTCGCAAAATCACAGAGCCCGTCATCGCCAAAGCGTCAAACAAACCTACAAAGCAAAGAATTCGCGCTGCTCCGGGACACTCAGGTCGTAACGGATAGGGGCGGCAAAAGAGTTCTGACTAATGACGTCAAGCCTCTCTCTCGATAATTCTCAGGCGCAGCTTCGCTTTTCACCTTTTTCGATTAATCAACCCCACAAGGCGCCCCCAATCCTTGTAATGAATTTTGCTTGACACTTGCAACTCTCAGGCATAGAGTTGCGCCCGCTCATATCCTTCGGCTTTATCAACTCGTTTCTCACAGGAGGGACTCTCATGCCGAACGAATCTGGGGACCTAAAGCTTCTTGCCAATTTCCGCAAGCTCATCGATCTGGTGTCTGCGGATAACGATTACAAACCTTCAAATACGGTGCTAAAGCCGTCCGCGCTAGAAACACAACATGGGTCTGGCTTGGCTGCGGCGAACGGCGTTCCGGCCAACTTCGCGACGAATATGGTGGCAATCAGCGACCGGGAGACTGGCTTTGCTGAGGTGAATCCGACAGTGTCGCGTATCCACGGTCTGGCGAAAGCGTCTGGCGCGGCGCCAGAGAAAATCGCAGACCTGAATACCTTCAGGCGCAAGCTGATTCCGCAACGCAAGGCCAAGGGAAAAGCCGCGGCGGTCGGCGGTGAGGCTTCAACCGCCGCGCCTGAAACCCAAAAGCAGCATTCTTCTTCGCAGAGGAGTTATGACAATCAGGTGGGCCATCTCCGCGGCTATCTCGGCGTGCTTGGCACAATCGAAGATTACAAACCTAACGAAGCGGACCTGAAACTACCGGCGCTGCAATCGTGGGTCGACGATCTACAGGCAAAGAACGACGCCGTCAGTTCAACGTTCGTCCCGTTGAGTCAGGCTCGCGCCCGGCGCGATAGCCTCCTCTACACAGACCAGAATTCAATCGTGAACACGGCGCTGCTGGTGAAGGAATACGTCAAAGGTTCGCAAGGAACCAAGAGCCCACTTTACCAGCAGATCAAAGGGTTGGAATTCAAGCGGAGAGGAAAGTGATCGCCGAGCAGATGCGCGCGCCTGCGGTCATAGCCGAGAGTCGGCGCCGCCGTATCAGTACCACCTGCGTCAGCGGGTGGGCCGCGTGACTTTGACCGCTAAACGACCGTGTCCGACGAACTCAAACTCTACATAGTCTCAATTCTGGCGATCAGCGAGACCACCGACGATCAAGGTGAGCGGAAGCGTTTCTATACGCACATGCCCTGGGCCGTGAGAGCGGCGGATATAGAGGCAGCTGGGGACGAGGCTTGTAACGCGGCCGGTAAATGGTTTCCCCAGACTAAGGGTTACGTTGACTGTCAAATCGACGTTCACCCGCCCGAAGTGTATGAGCGGCTGACCAAGTCCGCGAACCTGGAACACTTTGGCAAAGATCTCGACCTGAAAGAAAAACCAATCTCGTTTCGTTGCTACACCGGCGGCGAGATTAGCGAAGGAGACGCAGACGTGGTGGCTGCGTATGATCGGCCGGTGAGTTGAGGAATAGAGTTTTATTTACAAACGAGAACCTTAGATATTAGTTCATCGGTTTCTTTTTCTTTCTTAAAAACATCAAAAGTGACGTCGATCTTTCCGACTCAAATGGTTCTGAAGATCAGAAAACTCTTGTTCCTCACGTGACGAGAAAACCGCCGATTCGTATTGCTCCTTCAGCCGATTGTTCTCTAATTCCTGCTCAAGCCTTTACTCTTTTCTTGCAAAACGGCCGCTTCAACAGTGCGTTCAAGATAGCTGCGCCAGATTTCAGCCACTACGGTCGGCAACATAGCGTCGTAATTTGCTTCATTCCATTCCCTACATTGTAAGGTCTGTATATCGCTGCGAAGTTGCCCCCGAATGTTTGCCTCTGATACATACGGTACGAGCGTCACACCCCCGGCGGATAGTTGGTGCACGACTGCAGCATCCAGTTCCTTTTGAACCATCTTGGAGCCGATAGACGGGTTTGCCCAAAAAGTCTAGTCTTGCCAAGTCCGCGCAGCGGACGAGTGAAAGTAGCCCAGCACTTCAGTGCTGGGAACCGGAGGGCGACGTCCCCCAGTCCGCGAAGCGGACGACTGATAAATCCTCCGCAGGCAACGCAGTGCGGATCAGCCGTCCGTTTCACGGACTGTCGCTT
>DATANL010000152.1:0-6528 GCA_036266295.1 Pyrinomonadaceae bacterium
AGATAAAGATTCGCGGCTTTCGCATTGAACCGGGCGAGATCGAAACTGCGATTATCCAAACCGGATGCGTTCGCGAAGCTGTGGTCCTGGCCGACAAGGATGCGGCCGCGAGTAAACTGATTGCATACATTGTCCCGCGGGATGGCTCGCGCGCGACGGCGGAGAAACTGCGGCAGCTTCTGACTGATCGTTTGCCCGCGCACATGATCCCAAATAGCTTCGTGATACTCGAGCGGTTGCCGCTCACACCTAATCGCAAGCTCGATCGCGCCGCGCTCCGAGCGGCGTCAGCAATCAATCACATGGACGATTTTCGCGCGGCTCCGAACTCGCCGACCGAAGAAAAGTTGACGGCGATTTGGCAGACTGTGCTCGGCGTTTCAACCGTGGGCGTGCACGATAATTTTTTCGAGCTCGGCGGTCATTCATTGATCGCGGTGCGCCTGTTCGCGGCGATGGCAACCGAGTTCGGCAAGCGTCTGCCTTTGGCTACGCTCTTTCGCGCGCCGACGGTGGCGCAGCTCGCTGCGATGCTGGACATCGAGTCGGGCTCCGCCTCGTCTTCGCTCGTACCAATTCAACCGTGGGGCTCGCGGCCGCCATTCTTCTGCGTGCATGCTGTCGGTGGAAATGTTCTCGAGTATCACGATCTCGCGAAACATCTGGGAACGGACCAACCGTTCTATGGCCTGCAATCGCGCGGGCTGATTGGCGACAGTCCCGATACTCGCATCGAAGATATGGCCGCACATTACCTCGACGAGTTGCGCAAGCTCCAGCATGCCGGGCCATATTTCTTGGGCGGTCGATCACTCGGTGGAATCATTGCGTACGAAATGGCTTGCCAGCTCCGCGCCAACGGTGACGAGGTAGCGATGCTGGCGTTGCTCGATTCATACCCCGTTGGTTACGAGCGCATGGCGGCAAACAGAAGTAACAGAAAGACGCGAATGGAGCGATTCGCCAAGCGATGCGGCGCGCATTTCGAAAACATTCGTGGCCTCGCGGGCAGGGAAAAGCTTCTGTACATCTTCGACAAATCGAAATATGGACCAGTGCGGGTGAAGAGCCAGCTTTGGCGCGCGATTTATCGAGCCTACCAGAATGCGGGCTTGAACCTACCGCGGACCTTGCAGAACGTCGAACAATTTAATTGGCTGGCGGCGCAAAAATATTGTCCGCAAACGTTTGATGGACGGGTGACACTTTTTTGGGCCAGCAAAGACCTGCGTGCGAAGTTTGATCTCGTCGAAGGTTGGCAAACGCTCGCGCGCGGCGGCGTGGATATTCACGAGATTCCGGGAACTCATCTCGACATGATCAAGGAGCCTCACGTGGCTGACCTGGCTAAGAAGCTGAGTGCTTGCCTGGCCAACGTGCGGTCTTAATTCCGTCGCGCGGTTCGCTCTGGGAAAGGGTTGGGTGCGGGCGAAGTAGCGACAACTCCGTCAGGGGTGATGAGATCTGCCATGCAACCCGAAGGGTTGCGAGAGAGTAGCCGGTGGTCGGAGCGCAGCGGAGACCACCGGTACCGAATGATTTCGACGCGCACCCTGAAAGGGTGCCAGACGTCCCTGAGAATCTTGCGCCACTCCAGGGTGGCCGCTCTTATTTCCATGCTTTCCGGTGGTCTACTCCCGATAAATCGGGATACGACCAACGGTTACTCTAGATCAGCCCTTCGGGTTGACGTCTCAGGTGAGTCAACTATATGAATGCCCCCAAAGAGAGAGGGAGTTTTTCAGCGGCCTTCTAGTGTTTCGTCAATCGCGTGAATCCGTCAGCACTCCACTCTTCACTGCCGACGCCGTGATGGACAAAGAACAGACCCTCAGGATCGTATTTCCTCTTGATGCCGCGCAACCTGGCATAATTCACGCCCCAATAGTCCGCTTGCCATGAGCGATTGAAGAAGTTGCTTTCTGAAACATATGAACCGGCGTTCGGAACAATCCGGCGCAGCTCAGCCGCGGCCAAATCAATGTCGCGCTTGTTTTTCTCGGCTGCCTCAACGTTCATCGCCGGCCGCGCCAGACCCGGATAAGACGGTCGTTCGCCATCCGCGATAATGACCAGCGCAAAAGCGTCGAGCACCTGCGGATTTGTCGCCGTGTTGCGCGATGCGGCCAGAGCTTCCGCCGGTGCGCCCGCCAATCCTTTATTAAAGTGGAGATCGACTTTCTTGTGCCGGCTGGCAGCGAACAGCGCATCACCCAGACGCGCTCGTTGGCTCTCTTGCAGCAGCGATGCGGGCAGCCACAACGAATCGTAGCCGTGAAGAAATGCCCCGACCTGGGCCTGGTCGCCGGTCCACCAACCGTGATGTTTGGGCGCGCCCTCACGATTGTCCGGAACAAACGAGTTATTGCCTTCGACATTCCACCAACGGCGTGCCTGCCCCGCTGCGGCGCCGAGCTTATCAACGACCGTAACCTCTTGCGGCGACGAGTTGGCCCAATCAAAAAAGGGCTTCCATATTTCCCTCGCCTGTGGTCCGGTCAAACCCTGGAAGACCATCGAGATCTTTAGACTGTTGTTCGGTTCGAGACTGATTTGCTCTCCCCAATGCGGATTCAAAAGGTTCGCCGCGTAGAAATCAATAAAGCGCGCGATGAGCCTGCGAAATCCTTCGGCTGATTTCGCCTGGATTCTGCCAAATGCCGCGCCGAAAAATTCCGGCAGCTCATGAGTCCGCACCGTGACCCTGGTGACGACGCCCCAACTCCCACCGCCGCCGCCTTTGATGGCCCAGAAGAGATCCGGATGGCGACAAGCATTGACCACCCGCACCGCTCCATCGGCAGTGACTACTTCAGCTTCGAGTAAGCTCGCGGCCGCTGAACCGAAACCTTTCGAGAAGCTGCCAAAGCCACCGCTTTGAATCAGCCCCGCCACACCTACGTCGGTGCATCCACCACCCTGAACATAGCGGCCGCCTTGCGTGGTCACAACGTTATAGAGATCGATCCAGACCGCGCCTGATTCGGCAGTAACAGCCGGGACCGGAGTTATCTTGCCCTCGCAATTCTGGCCAACAAACGCGTCGTGCAGAGTCACTTTGTTCATCGCTCGGGTCCATACCAACAATGAATCGGGCGCGTTCGAGGTGCCGAGGTAACTATGGCCCGCGCCTTTGACCACCAGTCGCAGGTTGTGTTCGCGCGCGAAGTTGACCGCGGCCGCGACGTGACCCGCATTGCGCGCCGCGACGGCGTAAGCGCTCGGAGCCGGCGTCCACGCGTCGAGCCAACCCGAAACCTGCGTGCCGGCGACCTGATCGCCGAGGTAGAACGGGTTGCGGAGATTTTTTGTGACGTCAGCGCAAGCGACCCCGTTCGGCTCAGCCGCGCAGGGCGCGAGCAAAGCCTGCGGACGTAGCAGATTGCCTTCGACAGCCTGGCTCAACTTTTCCCAACTGGACGCGCTGGGCCAATGCGGATCAGACGGACGGACTCGCCGGCCTAAGAGGCTCTTGGCCTTCGCGACGATGGGCAAGTTTCGCCACGCGACGGACGAGACCAGGCTCATCGCTATCCCTTTGAGTAAACTTCGTCGATTCATTTCGAGTGCCTCACATTTCGGGCGTAAGCCAAGTGGCGCAAGTTGTTAACTTGCGTGCGTATCGCCCGCCGCAAATTAGCAATTTGCGCTACTCACTTCATCCTTGCAGTCACGCCACCGCTGCTACCGTCCGTCGGCAGAGCACGTTGATAATTACAAAATGCTTCTGCGAATCCACGAGCTAATCGCTCGTTGCTGATTCATGTACGCTTCATCAAGACCGCTGGGCGGGCCGGTAATCGGCTATTAACGTTCTGCTAGCAATCGTTCCGCGTTCAACTTTGACGGATTGTTTGGCAAGCAATCATGACGGAGCATACTCAGCTCCCGATCAAATGCCTCGTTCACTCTTTCTAGCAATAAATTAGTATTGTGCCCAACAGCTTCAGCCAGCGAGCAGAACAGCGTGTGATTCGATTCTTGCCCGGCCACGCTAAATCCTTTGAGCATTTTGTCAAGATCGCCTAGGAGGAGATGCATTCGTTCCAAATGCGATGCTCCGCGCGACTTAGGATCGTAGCATTCCGTTACTCGTTTCAAAGACCTTTTCACGGAGGAGGCAAGGCCTCCTGCATTAATATTGCGAATTAGGCATAAGGATATAATTGCGATTTCATTAGTAAGGTTAGCGTGGTAATTCATCTCCTCAACATCAGCGCCTAAAGATGCCAACGTCGACACCGTATCTAAGTGGACATTCGCAAAGTGGCGCAAATTACTCGCCAGGGTTCGTAAGGGTGTAGTGGCGCCAGTGCCGTCACATGATAGCAGCGACGCTGCAAAGGCATCGCGTTGGATATCCACAAGTCTCTGCATCAATGGGGGGAACTGTTGAAGTAGAGTTGCCCTTTGCAGGTTGGCGTTCTCCCTAGCACGAACTGATTCCGCCCGCTCTTGTTCACGGCGTTGCTCATCTCGCTCCTTCTGCCTGATCCTGCGATCAATGAGTACATAGAGTAAAAGCGCAGTTATAATATTGGCACCAAAGCCGGCCGCAAATTGTATCAAGAAATCTTTCATGTTTTTGCTCACGTCAGAAGCGCAACATGACGCTTCAATTGATGCGGCGGCACAAGCTGACTCTGAGCATGGCCGGACTGGTCATGATGTGAAACATACTTCCGCTCTTGTATCTAATGAGTGCTGCACAGCACGGGAGTCAAGACAATTGTGGCCAGGCATCGCGATATTTCGCGCCTCTCTTTCGCATTGTGGAAAGCCCCCCGAAGCGCGCGACGAATTGTTGCACCTTTTCAGCTAATCTGATGCGATCTCGCAGGTTCACTGTCTCGGGCTGGGTGTCGGTCTATAGGCGGCGGACCAGACATAGTTACCGCCGAGAACACATTCGCTCTGCGGGACCTTTACGCCGACTTGATAAGGGCCCGAGTAAACCGGGCAGCCGCATTGGACCAATCCCAGGCCGGTAGTCGGATCTGTTTTATGCGTCCGCTTGCACGGCGCCGTCATGCACCCGGCATAGGCCGCACTCGGACAGTCCGTCGTAGAGATCGCGAACTGCGGATACTGGTCCTGCTTTCTTTCGAGGTACAGACTGAAAGTTGAGATCAGATCGGCCCCGGGAATCAATTGGTTGCTGTTGATGGCGTCACAGACCGGTGCGACGTTAGTGCCTGTCGGTCGGCAATTCTCGCCGTGCTTGCCGCACTTGGCCACCGTCTGTAAGTACACGTCAAGATTCAGGATGGCATTGATGTCGACCAGGTAAGGGTGTTTCGGCGGAATCTCGTAACAGGTACAGTTTGCGATACCCAATCCATCCTGGACGCAGGGCGTCGTCGGTCCCGGGCCGGAGTAGTAGCACAGGGCGATCGGCGCGCCTTCGCATTCGACAAAGTTCTCCTTCCGCATTATTACGTCCGCCCATGGTGGGCCAAAAGGAGTAGTCGGCAGTGTATTCAGTCTGAACGGTTTGTTTTCTGTATACCGCTTGAAGTCAAACGTGGCGCCGGACCGCTGCGCCGCGACGTGCGTTTGAAACGAGTTGTAAAGAAGGCCGGCAAACGCGGCCAAGAGAAATAATCCAAGCATGGTGATTCCTGACCATCTGTTGATTCTTTTCATCGCTTACCTCCTTATTGATGACGGTTGAGTTGAGAGCGCGAATTCAATTCATCGTTCCGCCTTCATCCTTGCAGTCACCACTTCGAGTAGCTTTACAAGAGCAATAACTTGCTTAACTAATCAAACGAGACACTTCTGGATGAGGACGGTCAGTCGTGTCAGAACCGAGAGCGGTAAGTACATTATTCATTTACATCTGCGCGCATTTCCAATCAACCCCTGAGTATCAAGGGCGTCGAACGCAACGGAATCCGAAGTCTGGGTTCATGTTTTGTGCATAAATGCGTCCACGCTTGCTTAGGCGAATCCATTCCGGTTTGTCCATCCATGAGCCTCCTCGGAAAACGCGGAATTGGCCGCCGTCAGTCACCACCGGGTCTCTTACGAACTTTGTCGCTCGCTCAGCATAGATGGTCGCGCGGTAACTATCATGACACCATTCTTTGACGTTACCGATCATGTCAAAAACACCCAAATCATTTGGAGGGAATTGTCCCACGGGCGTGGTGCGTTGATAATGCTTGCCATAGTTGGCCAGTGTCGGTGTCAGCTGGCCACTCCACGGATACAACAAATTTTCGCGGCCGCCTCTTGCGCACTTCTCCCACTCAGCCTCGGTCGGCAATCGCCATCCATCTCTAGTGAAATCAGCTTGCACCTCATTATCGCTTGTGAATGTATAGACCTCCTCCCGGTTCTCGCATCGACTGCGCCAATTACAAAAGGCGCAGCACGCGAACCAGTTAATGAGTACAACCGGATGATCCCATTTTCCAGTGGGAGGAATAAGGTCGTCGTCCCAATTGGATAGGTAGTATGGAATACTGTATCTCTCGTAGATGGCATCCCGCCGCCAGGCTTTGTTGGTTTGATCGCTGATGA
>DATANL010000153.1:0-4775 GCA_036266295.1 Pyrinomonadaceae bacterium
TTTGGAACTCGCTTCCCTTTGTTCTTTCCGGTTTACACCGGCGCCTGGACTCAGTACGGGAATCCGACACAGATTTACCTGCTGGCGATTCCGTTTGTCTTCATCAAGCCGAGCATTTTGGTGGCGCGTGTCTACAGCGCGTCGTGGGTGTTCGCCGCGTGTCTGCTGTTGGGCTGGCTGGCCAGGCGCATCACCGGCAGAGATGCCGTCGGCCTTCTGGTGGCGGTGATCGCGATTTTCACGCCCTGGCTTTTCGAGGTCAGCCGTCTGGTGATGGAAACTTTTTTCTATCCGATGGCGGTCGTGCTTTTTCTGATTGCGCTTTATGCTGCCCAGAAAAAAGAATCGTGGTCGTGGCTGAACGTGATCGCGGTGGCGGCATCGCTGATGCTGCTGACCTACAGCTACACGATTGGCCGTCTGCTCGGCCCGCTGCTGGCCGGCGGACTGGTTCTGTTTGCGACATCACAGCCGCGCATCCTCAGCATCGTCAAGACGTGGGTCCTTTTCGCGCTGACGCTGATCCCTCTGCTGATTTTTAGATCAAAAAATCCCGAGGCCCTCACGCAGCGCTTCTATCTGATCTCTTACATCAAGCCCGACACACCCTTGAGCGAGATCATTCCGAAGTTCTTTCACCGTTACCTGGAAGACTTAAGTCTGATCAGTTTGCTTTTCGACGGCGATGGTAATCCACGCCACCACGTCTATGGTTCGCTGGGCGCGTTTTTGATTGGAGCTTTCGTAATCGCAATCATCAGCGTCGTGGTGATCATGGTGCGGCACCAGCGCGAAGCGTTCTGGCGGTTTGTGATATTCGGCGCCGCCGCCTCGATCGTACCCGGCGCGCTGACCGCCGATCAATTTCACTCGCTGCGGCTGGTTGCGTATCCGATATTTCTTTTGACGTTAATGATACCCGGCCTGGCGGCCTTGCTCGGGAGCGATAAGACTGCCTTAATCGGACGGTATCGAGAGACTTCGTTATGGTCGCGGCGTGTCGTTCTGGGAATTCTTTTGCTGGCCATGGCGGCACAGACAATCTATTTTCAAAAGGTCTTTCGTCGTGACGGTCCGGCGCGCGGCGTCTTTTTCGATGCGCCGTACAAAGACGTCTATGACGCCGCGATCGCGATTTCCGCGCGACCGATTTTCCTGGTCGACGGCACCCAACCATCGTATGAGCATGCTTACTGGTATGCGACAGTCGAAGGCCGCGACCGCGACATGTTTATTCATCTCGAGGAAGGTTACTTGCCGCCGACGGGCGCGCTGGTCATCAGTTCGGAAGAGCGCTGCCTGAATTGCATGATCATAAAGAAGAGCGGTGGTTATTTTCTCTATCGGGCCCAGTCAGACTTTTTGCCGTAATGATCTACCTGGATAACAATGCCACCACGCGCGTGGCCCCGGAAGTGTTCGAGGCGATGCTTCCACATCTCACGACCGAGTGGGGCAATCCTTCGTCGACTCACGCGTTGGGCCGCACGGCGCGCGCGGCCGTCGAAAAAGGACGCGCCCAGGCTGCGCAGTTTTTGGGCGCCACGAAGGCGGACGAAATTGTCTTCACCTCCGGCGGATCGGAATGCAACAATTGGGCCATCGGGGGATTTCTCGAACTGAACCCGGCGCGCAAGCACATTATCACCACGACCGTGGAACATGAGGCGGTGCGCAACCTTTGCGTTCACCTGAATGAGATCGGTTGTGAAGTGACCTGGCTTTCAGTCGATCGAAACGGCGAACTTGATCTGGACGATCTGCGAAGGGCGCTGCGCCGTGATACCGGCCTCGTCTCGGTAATGATGGCCAACAACGAAACCGGTGTGATATTTCCCATCGCCGAAATCGGGCGCATCGTGCGCGAGCATTCAGACGCCGTCATTCACGTTGACGGTGTGCAAGCCGTCGGCAAGATCCCGATCGACCTAAAGCAACTCGACGTCGATCTGTTTTCCATCTCCGGTCATAAATTTCATGCGCCGAAAGGCATCGGCGCGCTTTACGTTCGCACAGGGATCAAGCTCCCGCCCTTTGTAATCGGCGGCGGGCAGGAGCGGGGCCGCCGCTCCGGGACTGAAGCCGTACCCAACATCGCGGGGTTCGGCCGGGCATGTGAGTTGGCGGAACAGTTTGACGGACATGATCGGGTGCGTTCGTTGCGAGACAAACTCGAAGACGAAATCGTGACGAGATTCGCCGGCGCCACTCTGAATGGAGCTGCATCCCGCGAAAAGCGACTACCAAACACGGCCAACATCTCGTTTGTTGGACATGACGGCGCCGATGTGATGACGCGACTGGACGCGGCCGGAATTTGCGTTTCTACCGGTTCAGCCTGCCACTCGGGCTCGGCGCAAATCTCCGCTGTGCTACAGGCAATGGAAGTCCCCAACGAGATTGGACGCGGCTCGATTCGGTTTTCGGTCGGCCGCTATAACGTCGACGCCGACATTGAGCAAACAGTCGCCGCGCTTTCGCAAATAATCAGTGGGTGAGATCGCACGCGAGAGCAAAGGCTATTCTGATGAATACAGCCGGTTATAATCGCGATGAGAATTTCGGTTTTTGAGCAAAAGAATCGGAGAGATTTCCCATAATTTCTCAGCTAAGATCGGCCTTCTTTACGAACCGCGGTAACGATTTATTCGTATAAGATTTAGCCTTTTCCAACCGTCCAAGGGGGGACATTATGAGTGCCACAATCATGGCCGCCACACCGGATCTGCGCAGCGAATTAATCAACTGGAGAGACCGACTCGAATCGGCTTCGGCCGCGGCGCAAGACCTCGAACTGAGTGGGTTGCTGCGTGAAGTTAAGAGCGCCATCGACCGATTGAGCGCGCCGGAATCGTACGGCGTCTGCCAGGTCTGTCACGATTTGATCGGCCAGGCCGCGATGAATGCCGACCCTTTGGCGAAGAGTTGTCTGACCTGCCTCACACCGAAACAACTCGGTGAGTTGGATGACGATCTCAGCCGCGCCTGGTTGATTCAGGGCGAATCGCTGCCCAAACAGAATTTCAAGTTCAACGGTTGGGGAGTCTCGTATTACTACGAACCGGCGGGCAGGCTCAGCGGTGATTACTGCGACCTGGTCAGCACTGATTCAGGTGACTTGTATTTTCTGATTGGCGATGTTGCCGGCAAGGGAGTCGCCGCGTCGTTGCTTATGAGCCGGCTGCATGCGATCGTGCGCAGCCTGATCAGCACGCAACTGCCGCTGAGTCAGTTAATCGAAAAGGCAAATCATCTGTTCGCCGACACGACGATGCGGCCGTATTACGCGACGCTCGTTTGCGGCAAGGCGTCCGTCCATGGCGAGGTCGAGGTTTGCAATGCCGGCCATTGTCCGCCGCTGGTGATGCACGATGGAACTGTCAGCCCCATCGCCGCTACCGGGTTGCCGGTGGGCATGTTCTGCCAGGAACGATACGAAACTGTCCGATTCAATTTGAACCGCGGTGATCGATTGTTGCTCTACACCGACGGTCTGTCGGAAGCGCGTGACGTTCGGGACGAAGAGTACGGAGGCCGAATTCATTCGCTCGTTTCGCAATGTGCCGAGGTGGCAGCGCCAGAACTGGTCAACAAATTGCTCGAAGATATGCGCGAGTTCGCAAACGGAGTTCCCGTCCACGACGATCTCACCGTGATGGCGATCGAGATGGTCGGCCATTGAGCAATGTTCCGCCTTTTGTGTCCGCCGTCACCTTCTGATCACGTAATCGTGTGGTAAAATCCCTCTTTCGCAAGCTCATCCCGTTCAGATAAGCTGAGCCTGCTTGAGCCAACCACCCTGATGGATCTGCTACCCAATGCCTGTGAACAAAAAGTGAGCGTCCTGCCCACCGATGATTATGTGGCCGTGTCTCGTTACACTCCGCTGGCACAGGCGATCGAAGCGATGAAGCAGGACGAGGGTGGCTGCGTCATTATCACTGACGACGGCCGCCTCGCCGGCATCTTTACCGAGCGCGATCTGCTGACCAGAGTTTCCGGTGAAGACATCGACCTGCAATCCCCGATTGAGCAATGGATGCAGCGCGACGTGCAGACGCTGACTTCCGAAGCAACCATCGGCGACGCGGTGCGTCTCATGAATGAGCGCAGCTTTCGCAATATTCCGATCGTCGATCAAGGGTTGCTGCGCGGATCGATTTCAGTTTTCGACATCATCACGTATCTTGCGGAGTGTTATCCGAAGACCACCATGAATTTGCCGCCGCTGCACCAGGTGATGGGAACAGTTGATGGAGGATGAATGCCGTAAATCGTAAATGGTAAACCGTAAATAGCATTGAAAGATTTTATTTACGATTTACGATTCACGAGTTACCTCTCCGAAAGGAAACCTTTTAATACTAATGAGCGCAGTCTTAGAACCACCAGTCGAAACCATTGACAAGCATCTGGAAGAACTCGACACGGTCACGATTCGTTTTGCCGGTGACTCGGGCGACGGCATGCAGTTGACCGGGACGCAGTTTACGAACACATCGGCGATTATGGGCAACGACATTTCGACGTTGCCCGACTTTCCGGCTGAGATTCGCGCTCCCGCCGGCAGCCTGCCGGGTGTCAGCGGCTTTCAATTGAATTTCTCGAGCCATGACATTCGCACGCCGGGCGATCAGCCAAACGTGCTGGTCGCGATGAACCCCGCCGCGCTGAAAGTGAACCTGCCGGACCTCGAAGAAGGCGGTACGCTGATCATCAATTCAGACGAGTTCACCAAAGAGAACCTCGAGCACGCTGCGTATAAATCAAATCCG
>DATANL010000154.1:0-3792 GCA_036266295.1 Pyrinomonadaceae bacterium
GTGCCGTGCATCAGCCTGGCGTTCAGCGCGTCAACCAACTGCTGTGGTGTGGTCGACATCGCCTGGAAACTCGCAAAACTAATCTGCGTGCCCTGTGGACGGTTGGGCGCGCTTACGGGGATGCCGTTGCCGCCGTTTGTCAGGAACAGCGTGTTGACGAAATTCGATCGCGCATAAGTCGAAGACGTATCCAGAATGCCAAACTCCGGACCTACCAGATTCGTTCCCGGTAGATTGAAATCAGCCGGGAAATAACTGAAGACGGTCGGCGGATTAAATACATTCTGCCCCAGCGCGTTGCTGAAATTCTGCGGACTATTCGAAACCAGCACGCCGTCGGTCTTCGAACTATCGGTCGCATTAAAGGCGCGCAACAGATGCGTCATCAACAACACCGGTTCGCGCAAGTGACCGTAGTTAGGATCCGTCTTCACGTCGCCACGGGCTTCGGGATCGAGCAGGATGCTGGTGATCACGGCCTTCATATCGCCACGTACGCCGCTCCCGTTATTTGCAAATGCCGCCGAACATCGCCCGACGTAAGCCGGACTCGGATTACTCGTCACCAGCTGGTGAATCATCTGCGTGCAAAGGTACGGGCCGGTGTTGGGATGAAAGAAGAGATTGTCGATCGCCAACGGCAGCGTCTGGATCGCGTAAGCCTGAGTGTTCGCGGTGTTGTTAGTGCAGTTCGTGCACGCCGGAATTACCACCGGGTTCGGACTGCGAATATCAACCAATAGCGTTTTCTGATTGGTGTCGTACCTGGCCCGATTGTTACTGGGCACCATGGGATCCTGGTAGTTAAGCGACGTCTGCGTCCCGTCAAACGGCGACACTTTGTTCGTATCGAGATCCCAACCGGTGAACACCCGCGCCAGGTTGGTTATGGTCGTCTGATCATAAGACGCCACGCGATTGCCCTGCGCGTCGAGAATCGGTGTGCCATCCTGATTCAACATGTCCACACCGATTGAGAACAATTGCATAATCTCGCGCGCGTAGTTTTCGTTCGGCGTTGGGTTGGTCAAAGAAACCACCGAGTTGCCGCGCATGTTCAGATATTCGCCCATGCCCGGATTCAGCGTGACTTCCATGAGCATGTTGCGGAAGTTGCCGAATGAATTGCGATCGATCGTCTGCAGATAGGGCGCGTACCAGAACGGCTGATTGCTGTTGAGTTGCTGGCTGCCGACGACTATGAATTTATGAAACGCGAAGCCGACGCGTTGGCGTAACTGATCGTTCTGTGTCAGGGCATTCAACATGAACTGCTTCTGTACCTGGTACATCGTGTAGAAGTCGCGCGTGCAGGTCGCATCACAACTCGCCGCCGCAAACTGCGGATAAGAAGGTTGGAACGGATAGTCCGACGAAAGCGCAAATTTAGGATCAGTCGCCGAATCGACAAACTGTGGCGCCGTATTGAACTGCTCGCTGATGTAGGCCGGAATGCCGATCGCTTTCAGGTGAGTGAAATCCGCGTCATCGCCTCTCTGGCCCCAACTGGACTGCTCAAGAAATCGTCTTAGATCATTGTCCGACGCAAAGGCCGGATTATTGTATTGCGCCTGGAACTGGGCCAGGGTCAGCGGCGTCGCCGCGCCGGGCGGAGTCGCCGGCGCCGGGTTAGGCGCGGAATCGTCAGCCGGGCCGCCGCCGATCTGTCCGATGGCTACGCGCGCCCGGTTACTCGCCACGCCGTGCAGGTTCAAACGGACCAGGACGTCGCCGAGATTTGCCGGCATCGAATCGTTCAATCGCACGACCACCATGTAGACGCCGTCGAAGGTCGGCACCGTGCCGACGTACTCGACTCTCAGCGGATAGATCGTGCCGGCCGCATCCTGCGCGTCTGCGCTGAGCGCACTTGCCGGCTCACCCGCCAGAAAATCCAGGTTCATACAAAACAGGGTGATGCGCGTCCGTGAATCCGATGGGCTGAAGTTCGCTTCGGAGTTGAGCGAAAAGGGTTCAGCCGTCATCGACACCGTTTCCAGCGCGACTGCCCTGGTTGACGATGACGAAACGGTGAACAAGGAGGGGGGAATCGCCGGCGCTGCGAATACAGACGTCGCCGCGCCGCAGCAGATCAGCAAACCAGCGAAACCCACCAAAGCGACACCTTTGCGAAAAGCCAACGCTCGGATTCTCATACAGTAGGTCCTCTATCGATAAACCGGCCGAGTGTTCTGAATGTGAGGTTGGTCCAACCTGAATGCTGGTGGAGGGGCCACCGGGCCATGCACCCTGTGTTCAACCGACTATAGCACGCGTCGCAGGCGCAAGGTCAACAACTTTATTAGACGCAGCTGCAGTCAATTTGGGCGAAGAATTCTGGAGACTGAAGATTAGCTAAGTGATTTTTGAGGTGATGCGAATCAACTCATAGAATCCGGCGGCAGCTCCCAGGACGATGCCCGCGACCAGCAGCCATGGGGCAGTGCCCAGCCAGCGATCAAGCAGCCAACCGCCGATCAGTCCTGAGACGACTGATGCAAACAACGAGAAGGCCGCCGCATAAGCCATCCCCGACTTGCGATTAGTCTCCTGCTTGTCTTCTTCGTCAGCCATGACTATGGCCATTGCGTCCGCGTCAGATAGTTGCGGGGAGCGTCATAGAGCAAGCCTCGCCGCGAGTGCCGCATCGAATCGTGAATGAAACAAACGTGCGTGCACCAGCAAGCCTTACCGCCGTCGATCTCTGCCAGTTCGTGGGCGCGTGACTGGGACTGCCAGAGTGCGCCGAAATCGTAATCGAAATCTTTCAGTGAACCGAATTTCTCTCGCAACTCACAGGCGCGCACATCGCCGTTGTAGTCGATGACTGCGATCGTCTCTCCGGCAGTGCACGGAAACGGCCACGAAGTCCGCGCGGCGAAATTTGCGTGCTGCGTCCGATAGTGGGTCGTGATCGTGCCCACGTAGGCGACGTTCTTCACGAAGCGCCGGCTCGCATCGTCGTCAGCAAACATGCGATCGCCGTAGCGCTTCGTGAGTTGCGAGATAAATGCGTACATCGATGGTAAGGCCTCTGCGGGCACATGCTTGATTCCCTCACCCACCGGAGT
Organism: Pyrinomonadaceae bacterium; assembly: GCA_036266295.1. Lineage (GTDB taxonomy): Bacteria > Acidobacteriota > Blastocatellia > Pyrinomonadales > Pyrinomonadaceae > UBA11740. Next base: position 3,072 of record DATANL010000154.1, read on the forward strand.
GTCGCCGCGCACGATGTTGAAGTAATGACCGTCGAGACTGAATCCATTCCACATAAATTCCGCCAACGATCCGATTTCCTGATAATTCTCGGCACACACCACCGTGTTCACGTTCAGGCGGAAGCGGTCGCGATACTTCTCTTTCAAAGGGTAGAGCTCTTCGATGCAGTCGAGCGTTTTCTCCCAGTGACCCGGGACACCGCGGATCCGATCATGAGTCTCGCCTTGACCGTCGAGGGCGATGTTCAAATAGAGATCCAGCGATGGGTGTGCGCCTAGGGCCATGTCGACAATTTCAAAGACACGCGACTTTACCAGTCCATTGGTGGGGATGATGATCCGCCGCACGCCATTGTTATGCACGAACAGATCGATGATTTGTGAAGCGTCATGGCGCAGCGTCGGTTCGCCACCCGATAACCACAGGTCCGTAATTGGCGGCATGGTGCGCGAGACCTTTTCGATTTGATCGAAAGTCATGTCGCCCGGCCGGTTCAATTCTTCGTGATAGAAACAGGTGCGGCAGAACGAATTGCACCGCGAGGTGACGAACAGAATTACCGTGCCGAGACGTTTCTCACGTTTCGTCGAACGGATGAGCTGAATCAATTGACCAGCCTTGCTAACCATGCTGTCTGTTACCCGACCCCTGACTCAAGCCTCGTGACTTGTGTTCCGGATGATGACAGTTTCGTTTAGTGATTTCAATTCGGAGTGAAAA
>DATANL010000155.1:0-4142 GCA_036266295.1 Pyrinomonadaceae bacterium
TGAGCGCGCCGAAAATCAGGGCGAACCCACCCAGATATTACGCCGCGGTGCGGTGCTGCACGGCCGCTGTTGGAAACTGGGCGAAGGCCTCGAGGTCTGGACGGTGCTGTACGAATCGGAAACCGGCGACGTGTTTTATGCGAATTGCCGCCCGGGCTTCCGCGCCCGTTACACTCAGCGCATCGGGCCCTGGGCGCTAACCGAATACGATGAGGAAGGCGAGGCCGTGATTCACGGCTATTGCGACGGCAGCGACACCGAGGTCCTGTTTGAATTGCAAAACCTCACCGAAGTCGGCGCCACCGGTTTCCGGCTACCCGCACTGCACGTCGGATTGTGCGGGCTCGCTTATCGCGCGCGTGTCTGCGCGCGTGAAATGACGCCTCGCTGGCTGCCACTCGAGCGCGCCGTACCCTCGCGCGCGGCGCATGAAAATGATTGGATTCTGCGCGGCCGGGTGATCGCATTCAAACCTCTGCGCAATCCGCTCTCCGGCAGCGAGCTCTATTGGATCTACGTGGACGTCGGTGCGCTGCAATTGGAAGTGCTCGTGCATTCGCGCGCGCTCGCCGGCGGAGCTCTCCAGGTCGGCGCCACGCTCTCGGCCGAAGTCTGGCTGCAAGGTCACGTTCTCAACGATCAGGATTTGCGTCGCCGCTATGAAGGAGTCGATCATAGCGACGCCAATCATTTCTGGTCGCGTTTCTCGCGCGCGAACTAGCGCCATCACTTCCCTTGCCTCGTTCACGCACGTTAACCTATTGACCCGATGAAACGCCTGGCCATCATCCTCATAATTTTGATCGTCGCCGCGGCCGGATACTATTTTCTGAATCAGTACTGGATTCATCGTTACGATTCCGTGATTGCGCGCGAAGCTGCGCGTTACCGGGTCGACCCCGATCTGGTCTGGAGCATCGCTTACGAAGAGAGTTACTTTCGGTCGTGGATGAAGGGCCGCAATGGAGAGATCGGCTTGATGCAGGTAACGCCCGCCGTCGCGCGCGACTGGGCCTCAGAGAACGCCAACGCGAGCATGCAGCAACGCGCGGCGACCCAGGTGGACGACGTCCTGGGCGATCCGGTGCGCAACATCCAAATCGCGTGCTGGTACTTGCAGAAGGCCGGCGATGAATACAAAGACGTGCCCGGCCGCGAAGCGCGGATGCTCGCGGCTTACAACGCCGGCCCCAGCCGGGCCACAGAGTGGAACCGGGTTGAGACCGGCGCGCGGCAGCTTAACGAGCAGGAATTCATCGCGCGGATCGACATCCCTTCCACACGTGCCTACGTCACTTCAATTCTCGAACGCTATCGCCGGGTCAAATCGTCCAAAGGCGGATTTGGATTCATCGCGCAAACTGCCGGTTCGACTTGCAACGCCAACTGTTAATGTCGCGCCGCTGTCTTTAAAGGAAACGCCGGCGTCGCAAAGCAACAGCTTGCGTTAACTTAAATGCCGAAACTTTATTCCGCTCGCTGGGTCCTGCCGATTGCTTCGCCGACGATCGACAACGGCGCCGTCCTGGTAGACGATTCGGTCATCGTCGCCGTCGGTGCTCGCGCTGATCTGCAGACTGCTTTTCCCCACGAGCCGCACGAAGATTTCGGCAACGCTGCGATACTGCCCGGCCTAATCAATGCTCACTCGCATCTCGAGCTGACGATCATGCGCGGCTTCCTCGAACGAGAGGAACACGACTTTTTTGCCTGGCTCAAAAAACTAACCATCGCGCGGTTGAAAATGACCGATGAAGATCTTTTCGTATCGGCCGCGTGCGGGGCGATTGAAGCAGCCCGCGCCGGCATAACCTGTCTTGGCGATTCGAGTTCTTTCGCGGCGCAATCGATGCGCGCGATTACGGCAGCCGGCTTGCGAGCAATTGTCTACCAGGAATCATTTGGTCCGGATCCGAAACTCGCTGAAGAAAACGTCGGGAAGCTGCGCGCGCAACTCGATGCGATGCGGCAACTCCAAACAAATCTGGTGCGAGCGGGCGTCTCACCACACGCGCCGTACACAGTGAGCGCGCCTCAGCTTGAAATGATTTCGCGGCTGGCCCTGAATGAAGGCTTGCCGTTGATGATGCATGCCGCTGAGTCACAGGCCGAGAGACAGTTCCTGCAAGAGGGCGCCGGCCCATTCGCTGAAGGATTAAAAGCGCGCGGCATCGAGTGGCGCGCGCCCGGCGTTTCGACGATCCGTTATCTGCACGATCACGGCATCCTTGACGCCAGGCCTTTGCTCGCACACTGCATCAACGTTGACGACGACGATCTGCGCTTGATCAAAGATGCCGCGGCCGGGATCGCCCATTGTCCAAAATCAAATGCGAAGCTCGGTCACGGACGCGCACCATTCGCCGGCTTTATCGCTCACGGCATCAACTTCGGATTGGGCAGCGACTCAGTCGCGAGCAACAACGTCTGCGACATTCTTGAAGAAGCGCGCTTTGCGACACTCTTAGCGCGTCTGTCCCGAGGGAGGAGCCGGCATGTCGGCAACGAGGCCAATGCCCCAGTGTCCGCACAACAATCTCTGTTCGCGGCCACGCTCGGGGGCGCCCGTGCGCTTCGTGTTGACGAACAAGTAGGCGCGCTCCGCGAAGGACTGCAGGCCGATATCGCCATCGTCAATCTCGCTGGGTCGGCTCATCAACCCGTCCGCGATCCTCACGACGCGCTGGTCTTCTCTGCGTCCGGAAGAGATGTGCGGCTGACGATCGTTGCCGGCAAAGAAATCTATCGCAATCAACGAGTGCTCTCAGTGGATGAGAAAGAACTGCAAAGCCGACTCGAACATCTGAGTCGCAAACTCGATAGCGATTAAAAGCCGGTTCGAGAGATTGCACAGCGCACATCGTACCGGGCTCCCTTCCCAATCGCGCCTGCCGAGTCGTATTATTGCGCCGTTATGAGTACTAAAGCTTCCATTCGCCACCGTCGTGTTCTTACTTTTATCTTGACGTCGCTCGCGCTCATGACTTTGCCTGTTCTTTCGTTTGCGCAATCGACCACTACGGCTAACCCAAACGCGCCGCCGATAAGCCCGGTTAATCCCACGATGTCGGGGACATACATCGACAACGATCGCGAATCGCTCTACGCGAAATTCAACGACTATAAGCGCAATCCAAATCCCGAGCAGCAGCGTTTCGCGTATCCCACCGCCAAAGAATTTCTGCGCCTCTGGGGCGGCGAGAACCGGCCCGAAGTTAAAGAAGTCCGCGCGTGGGTGATCGAATACGAGCGGCAAATGCACCAGAACACGCTCTTCGCAGCTTACAACGCGAAGGATTATGCGAAGACCTTCACGCTGGGCCGGCCGATGGTCAAGGGCGACCCGGATTACTTCTTTGCTCTGGCCCTCATGACTGAAGCGGGCTATGACAACTCGATGGCCGGCAGTAAGAACCTCGACACTGAGACGGCCGAGTACGCGCGGCAGGCAATCGCTTTGCTGGACGCGGGCAAAGTCGCGAAGCCCGATCCATTCAAGAGCATGGACATCGCCCGCAGCTTTCTGAACTTCGCGCTGGCGACGATGGTTAAGGACGAAGCGCCGGCCGAAGCGGCGGTCGCGTACGCCAAGGCGCTAAAAGTTCCGGATAACCCGTATGGCAAAGACCCGATCGCCTACCATCGCATGGGCATCGCGATCTACAAGGGCCAACTGGCGCCGCTGTCAAATGAATACAACGAAAAGTTTGGCGGCAAACAATCGTCGGCCGAACAGACCGCGATGATGTACAAGCTGATGAAACTGGCCGACCAGGCCGTCGACGCCTACGCGCGCGCCGTCGCCCTGATGGACAAGCCGGAACACAAAAACGCGCGCGCGCAAGCCCTCGCGCAATTAACGACCCTCTACAAAGCTTTCCACAACGGTTCCGAGGAAGGTTTGAATGAATTGATTGCGGGAGTGCTGGCTAAACCGATGCCCTAACAGGTTTTCAGTTTTCAGTTTTGAGTTTGGAGTTCTGAGTTCTGAGTTCTGAGTTCTGAGTTCTGCGTTCTCAGTTCTGAATTTGGAATCTGGAATTGGGTTGGAATGCTGGTTGAGGTCCGACGCGACCGCAGACACACGTCTACTGCTCACTGCTCACCGCTCACTTCTTTTGCTTGTCTCGGCCCCGGCACGC
>DATANL010000156.1:0-2264 GCA_036266295.1 Pyrinomonadaceae bacterium
CAAAAGAATGCCGAGTCCGATCGAAGACTTGATCGTGCCGGTGAACGCCGTACCGGCTTCCGTAACGCCGAGATGGAACGGATAGTCGACCTTCTCGGCCAACAAACGATAAGCCGCAACCGTGCGATGCACGTCAGAGGCTTTGAGTGAAATGATGATGTCGGTGAAGTCGAGTTCTTCGAGAATCCCGATGTGCCGCATCGCCGATTCGACCATCGCTTCCGGCGTCGCCGTGCCGTACTTCTTCAAAAGATCTTTCTCAAGCGAACCGCCGTTGACGCCGATGCGGATGGGGACTTTCTGCGCCTGGGCCGCGCGCACCACTTCGACAATGCGTTCGTGCTTGCCGATGTTGCCGGGATTAAGCCGCAGCTTGTCGATGCCCGCATCAAGGGCCATCAACGCGAGCTTGTAATGAAAGTGAATGTCGGCGACGAGTGGAACTTCAGGCACTCGCTTGCGGATTTCTTTGAGCGCGAGTGCGGCGTCATTGTCCGGAACGGCGAGGCGCACGATCTCGCAACCGGCAGCGACCATCTCCTCGATCTGCTTAACGGTCTCATCGACGTTCGCGGTGTCTGTCTTCGTCATCGATTGAATGACGATCGGAGCGCCACCGCCGATTTGCACGTGCTTGACCTGAACTGGACGAGATTTCCGCATAAGACTATTGGGCTTTCGTTTAGAGCGACGACTTGTCGTCGCGCGCCGCACAAGTGCGGCATCTAAATGTCCTCATTTTGTGGGGCTGGCCGGCGCGGGCGAGGCAGCCGGCGCGTTGCCTCCTGAGTTTCCGCGTGAGATTCCCACCTGCTTCACGATGTCGTTCGTGATCACAAAAACCATCAGCAGGATTACCACGACAAAGCCGACTTGCTGAATTCGTTCGCGCACGCGCAGCGAAATTGTCATCCCGACAATCGCCAGCGCGCCTTCGACGAGCAAGAGAAAGATCGCGCCGCCGTCGAGCACCGGGATCGGCAACAGATTGAAGACGCCCAGGTTCAGACTTAGGAAAGCGAGCATCGTGAATATTCCGGTCCAACCGAGTTCTGAAACGACGCGCGAAGACTCACGCGCGATTCCGATGGGCCCGGACAAGGTGTTGCGCACCGATCGTTTGCCCTGGAAGACCTGGCCGAGTGCCTTGGCCGTCAAACGCAAAATGCGAACGTTCGAATCAACCGCGTTCTTTCCGGCAGCGATCGGACCCACCCGCACGAACGGCACCCTCTGCCCAATATGGACGCCGATGATCTGTTGCCCTGGCGGAATCTTCACAGTCACTTTTAGCGGCTGACCCTGGCGCTCGACATCCATCGGCAAAGGTTCATCTTTATGCGCGCGGATGTACTGAATAACTTGTTCGGAACTCCTGGCCGTCTGGCCGCCAATGGCCACGATACGATCGCCGCCCTTCAACCCACCGGCTTCAGCCGGACTACCCGGCGACACATCGGCAATCATCACCAGGACCTGGCCGTAGTCGGGAATGAACTCGAGATCACCGGCCGTTTCGCCGTCGACAGTCAGTGCCTTTGGTTTGATCGTCAGGTTAAGCTGCTGGCCAGCTCGATCGACGACCACCGGCAGCGGTTCGTTGGGAGACAGCAACGCGTCTCCGCTAATCGTGTCCCAATCAGGATTGACGTTGCCGTTGAATGAAACGATGCGATCGCCCGGTCGCAGGCCGGCAACTTCGGCCGCACCTCCGGAAACGATCGAGCTGACCACCGGCGTCGGCGTCGAGGGAATGCCGTACATCAAGCCGGCCGCAAACGGAATCGCCAGCGCCGTCAGGATGTTCATGATCGGGCCCGCGAGCGCGACTGCGATTCGCTGCCAGCGCGGCCGCAGATCGAATCTCTCTTCCGGCGGAATGTCAGGAGCGCTCTCGCCCTCGAGCGGCGCGTTTGATTCGTCACCGCCGAGTTTCACATACCCACCCAGCGGAATCGCCGACACACGGTAATCCGTATGGCCGAACTTCTTGCCAAACAGGCGCGGACCAAAACCTACCGAGAAGGTTTCGACGCGAATCTTGAAGAGCTTGGCAACGATGAAGTGGCCAAATTCGTGAAGAATAACCGCCGCGCCAAGCACGACGACGAAAGGCAGCAACCAAGTGGTAATGAAGTTAATCATCAATCAGTCAACGCGGGCCGATGTCCGCTGCAGTTTGAGTTTACGTGTGGGGATCGGTGAGGTCAAACGGCAGTTTTGGAGTGCGCCGGCAGAGCGAAGCGGCGACGGCGCTTTGGATC
>DATANL010000157.1:0-2637 GCA_036266295.1 Pyrinomonadaceae bacterium
TATCCAAAGCGCCGTCGCCGCTGCGCTCTGCCGGCGCACTCCAAATTCATGGAATCAGGCGCATCTCTTTCGCGATTTGCACCGCCTGTGTGCGACGCTTCGCACTCAATTTATCGAACAGCCGGCTCGAGTGCGTCTTCACGGTGTTCTCACTGACGAAGAGCTTCTCGGCAATTTCGCGATTGCTCATTCCGCGGGCAATCAATTCGAGAATCTCAAACTCGCGCGCCGTGATGCCCAGTTGATCAAGCTTGGCCTCGTCCATTACAAACTCACGCGTCAGGACCGGCACCTCTTTAACCACCACGGTCTCTTTGGTCTTGGTAAACCTGAGTCCGAGCCAGATACCCACACCGGCGAACAAAAGGGCCACGAGCCCGCCATAAATTTCCAGCGACCGTTCCAGCACCAGAAAGCGATACTCAATAAGTTTGAGCACCACGATCAGCATTCCTCCGCAGACGCCGTAGATGAGGATGTGCTTTTTCATGCTCCCAGGATTTGGCGCGGGAAGTTTAGGACTTCGTAGCAGAGTTGGCAAAAGGAAAGGTGAGACGCGCTCTTCGAGTCAATGCCCGCTACAGATTGCCGGCGGACTGCGAGCGGCTCAGCAGGAGATATTTGCAACCCGAAGATTTGCGAGACAGTACCCGTTCAGGCTGCTTCAGTGATAGACGTGAGTCTCCTGAGATCGGTCAACCAAGGGCAGACTTCGATCGACCACCAGATCGCCATGTTCGCGCCGGAATGTTTGCGCGATGTGACAGTTCCAACAGACCGGCAGCGCGAGGGCCATCGTGTGCATTACTTCCGTTAACGGAACTTGTTTCCATTCGACCGTCACTCCGTCGCGATTCAGCAGCGCCGGCTTGTGATCGGCTAAATCGATCTCATCGAATGGACGCCGGCAGAAAGCGCAAGTTTTGTCGCGATACCATTTCTCGAGCACACTCCGGACGAGACATTCTTCGTCCGCCGTGTCGAGCTGCAGCAAACATTCCTGACCGCAGTCTTGCCTCATGGGCCAACGCCAACAATTCTCGAGTCGCAAATCCGTCTGTCCCAGGAGAGTCGAGATGGCCGCGCGCCCAACATCCACCTCGACCATCGCTTGTTTACCGGTCTCAGGACAGATGATGACTCGTTCGCCGCCGAATTTCTGCGAGGCCCGCACGAAATATCTAATGCCGAAAATAATCGCGGCGACGAACAAGGCCGCAATCATTAAATAAACTATGGCCATGAGACACCTCCAGGACTTTCGTTTAGAAACCAGACTTGTCCAGCTAATCCTCCGCCTGGCTAACGAGGCGGCCGACAAGTCCGCCGTCTAAACGGAGGAGGTTTTATCGCGCGCCGCTTCGATCTCGCAAATCTTTTCGCGCATCCAGTCCTTCAGTGCTTCCTGCAATTTCGCTTCGTTGCCGTCGAGATCCTCAACCGTGTCACCCGTCGCGTTGAGTGGAATGAAATGGCAGGGCAGTTTCTCGTCCTGTTTGTCACGCGGCACGAACTCGATCAGATGACATTCTGAGCATGGATGGGCTTTCGCGGGCAACGCGTAATTCACGCAGGTCAGCGAATCGCGAAAAGACGAAGTCGCCTTCCACGGCGTTCGGACCGACCGGCCGTAGCCTCCCTTTTCAATGAAATCGAGTTCTGTTTTCAGCAGTTCGAGGATGTCACGCTCATCTTTGGCCATGGTCGGTGCTCCTGAAGGTGTTGGCGCAGTGCCAATGATTCTTAATTGAATGAGCAATGCTTATGCCGGGCAGAATTCGCAGGCTTTATGTGATCGGCGTCAATCGCTGCGTGAAATCACTCAGCAGCAGTGAGAGATTGCGCCGCGTTTTGGTCGGGCCACCCTCCAATTCCAGCGTTCCTGCGGGAATGGAAGTTGCTGTCTTGAATCGGTCAACCAGCATTTGAGTGTGCGTCGCCGGCACGTCGTCTCCGAACCAACAAATGGGACAACACGAAGTAGAACAGCAGTTCGACCAATATAAATTGCAGGCGTTCATGAGCGCGGTGCTCGATGACCTCCGCGCGCTTGACTACCTGATCGACCACGATCGGATCGAGTCCGGCGTGCATCGCATCGGCGCTGAGCAGGAGATGTTTCTGGTCGATCGAGACCTGCGGCCGGCGCCGATCTCCATGGAGCTGCTGGACGGATTTTCAGAGCCGAGACTGACCACCGAGATCGCCCGCTTTAATCTTGAAGCCAACCTCACGCCGCGTCTCATCGCCGGTGATTGCTTTGCGCGCATGAAGGGCGAGCTCAACGAGTTATTAGCCAAAGCCCGCGAGCGCGCGGCCCAGTTCCAGGCAGACATTCTGCTGGCAGGCATCTTGCCGACGCTTCGTCCCACCGATCTGACGCTGGACAATCTATCGCCGAACCCGCGTTACCATGAATTGAATCGCGCCGTTAGCGAGGCGCGCGGCGGCCCATTCCTGATTCACATCAAGGGCGTCGACGAACTGCAGATCGAACACGACAACATGATGATGGAGTCGTGCAACACCAGTTTCCAAATTCATTTTCAGGTTGGCCCAAGCGAATTCGCCAACAGCTACAACATCGCCCAGGCTATCACGGCGCCGGTGCTGGCCGCCGCCGTCAATTCCCCTATT
>DATANL010000158.1:0-5574 GCA_036266295.1 Pyrinomonadaceae bacterium
AACGCCAACTCCAAGTCCGACTGCAACTCCAACGCCGACTCCGACGGCGACCCCGACACCGACGCCAACCGCCACCCCGACACCAATCGTGAGCAGCGGGCCGCGTTATTACAACTACGCGCCGCCGCCAGCCGTCGGCGAGAACGCCGGCGAACCTTCTGTCGGTTATAACCCGGCGAGCGGGCGCGCGATGTACATTGCGGGTCTGCAAACCCTGCGCGTGACTTTTCCGAATCAGTCAACGCCTGAAGCCGCGCCGGCACAATGGGAAGACGTCTCATCGATCGTCACCCGGACGCGATCGCTCGATCCGATTCTGTACACCGATCAGCGAACCGGCCGGACGTTCGTCTCGCAACTCAATAGCTTGTCGCAGACATCAGCGGTGGGCGTGCTCATCGGCTTGAATAGCTTGATGGCTTATTCGGATGATGACGGCGCGACCTGGACGCCCGCGCAAGTCAATCCGCCTGACGGCAGTTACGATCACCAATCGGTCGGCGCGGGCCCGTACCCGGCCGCGCTCTCGGTGCTCGCGAATCCGCTCAACAAAGGAGACGCGGTTTATTACTGCGGCCAGGCCGGCGTCGCGACCTTCTGTTCGCGCAGCGACGATGGCGGTTTGAATTTTGGCCGCGCGATGCTGGTCAACACGTCAGTCACGTCGCCCGCGGCCACGGGCTGCGGCGCGCTTCACGGTCACGTGAAGGTCGCGCCCGATGGCACCGTCTATCTGCCGCACTACAGCTGCAACGGGAAGCAAGGTGTCGCCGTCTCGACTGACGCCGGCACGACCTGGACGGTGCGCCAGGTGACCGGCAGTCTGCCTCCGGTGGCGGGCATTCTTGATCCGTCCGTCGGCGTCGCCAACGACAACACCGTCTACTTCGCGTGGGTCGGAAAAGTTCCTGGCGGCAATAACAGCGACAATCATGTCTTCGTTTCATCGAGCAAGGATCGCGGCGCCACCTGGACCACGCCCGTCGATGTCGGCGCCAGCGCCGGAATCCTGAACGCGGTCTTTCCGGCAATGGTCGCCGGCGATTCCAATCGCGCAGCAGTCGCTTTCATCGGCACGACCACCGGCGGCAATCACGAAGACGCCAACTTCAAAGGCACCTGGTACGGCTTTGTCGCGACCACATACGACGGCGGCCAGACCTGGACCACCGTCAATGCATCGCATGGACCAGTACAGCGTGAAGCCTGCATCTGGAATGAAGGCGGCAACAATCCATGTCGTAACCTGCTCGACTTCAACGACGCGACGATGGACGAAAAAGGCAGAGTCATTTTCGGTTACGCCGATGGCTGCATCGATGGCTGCGAACTCGGCGGATCGAATACTTACAGCTCGAAGGCGACGATTGCGCGCCAATCCGGCGGCAAAGGTTTGCTCTCGCAATTCGATTCGGCCGAACCGGTTGCGCCGCAGAGGCCCTGGCTCATGGGCCGGCGCGACGATCAGGCTTCATACCTGAGCTGGAATGCGCCCGACAACGGTGGCGCGGCAATCACGACTTACAACATCTATCGCGGCACAAGCGCCGGCAATCAAATGCTCATCGGCCAAACAAACGGCGGCGATACGAATTATGTCGACCGCGCGGTCGATCCAACCGTAGCTTCGTACTCGTACAAAATTTCCGCGGCGAATGGCGCGGGTACCAGCGCATTCAGCAATGATGTTTCGCTGACGGTTGGGCCGCGCATTGAATCTACCGGCGCCTGTTCGTTGCCAGGTGTCACCACCATCAACGATCCGGTCGGCGATGAAACTGACACGCTGGCCCAACATGACATCTGGTGGGTCAAAGCTGCTGAGCTCAAAGACAACACCGCGACCGGCGGCGCGAGCAAGATTCAGTTCACAATTAAGGTGGGCGATCTCTCAAACATTCCGCCGGGATGGCGATGGGCCGTCCGCTTCGGCGTGATCAAGAATGGCGCGCAACAAGCTCCGCCCGCGGATGCCACCGGCGGCGCGTCAGAAGACTACTTCGTTTCGATGGTGACCTCGGACGGCGCGGCGCCGACATTCACCTGGGGTGTGACCAGCGTACCGCAAGGCGCGGCGCGGGTATTCACTACCCTGGGCAATCTCGATCCGGCAAGCAATGCCCAACCCGACGGTACGATCACGCTGGTAGTGCCCAAGTCGATCATTAACAATCCCGGCCCGGGCGATGCGATTAGCGGCATGCTCGGCAGCGTACGCGCAACTGTGCCTTCAGCTTTGCCAGGCACCGGCGGCACAAACGAAACAATTCCCGACAGCACGGGCGGCGGTGCTTACACGCTGCGCGCTGACAACTTGTGCCTGAGCAACACGGCGCCGATCGCGATGATGACCGGCGATGTCAATCACGGCGATCGACCGCTGACGGTCCAACTCGACGGCACTGGATCGCATGACGACGATCCGATCGATACGATCGCGAGCTACACTTTCAACTTCGGTGACGGCGGCGACGATGTAACGCAGAGCGCGCCGGTCATCGTGCACACGTTCAATCAATCAGGCGAGTTCGACGTTAAGTTGGTCGTGACCGACTCGCGTGGCAAGGCCAGCTCGAACACCGCACATTGGATCGTGGAAGTCGACGGCGGCGCACCGTCACCAACGCCGACACCGACACCAACTGCGACACCGACGCCAACGCCGACGCCAACACCGACCGCTACACCGACGCCGACGCCCGGTCCGGGCACGCCGCCGCCGGCGGCCACGTTCGGACACAACACGCTGGCGGATTTTTCGGCGGTAGGTGGAGAGCCCTACATCAAAGTCGACAAGCAGGACAACATCTACGTCTCGTCGCCCTTCGGAGTGAGCACCACAGTGAGCCTCTTGTGGAGGTCAACTGATCATGGCCGTACGTTCGTGCCGCTCGGCTCGCCCGTAACTCGCGATGCCGTAACCGGCCCGGGCGGCGGCGACACCGCGATGGACTTTGACGACAAGAACCGTCTGTATTACGCAGACCTTTCGGCCGCGTGTGTGACCGCTGCGGTTTCCGAAGACACCGGCAACACCTTCCCGCTGACGCGCACCAATCCGATCGCCTGCGTTGGCGCAGATGATCCGGAAGGCGTCACTGACGATCGGCAATGGATTGCGGCCTTCGGCGACGGCATCGGTTACGTCACCATGCGTAACTTCGCCGTCGGAGTTGGCAGCGGCAACTTCCATCTCTTCAAGACAAACGATGGTGGCCAGCATTGGGACGGTGGCCGCGTCATCGGCAACGTTACGCAATCGGGCCCGGTGCAGGTCGATAAGCAGCTGCGCACAGTCACAATCAACGGTGCACAGCGGCAAGCGATTCTGCTGTATCAGATTTACTACACCGGCAGCACGCTGAAGGTTCTGCGCGTCACCGATCTGAATGACGGCTCGCCGATGATCGTCAACGATCTGACGATTCCCACCGGTGGCGGCGGCATTGCGACCGTGTTCCCGGTGCTCTCAGTCGACAAAGCCGGCAATCTCTACGCCGTCTGGTCCAATGGCAGCACGATCAAAATGGCCGCGTCGGCCGATCGCGGTGAGCACTGGACGACGCCCGCTGTGGTCAATCCGCCGACGATGACCGGCATGAACATCATGCCCTGGATCGTGGCGGGCGATCCCGGCCGCGTCGACGTCATCTGGTATCACACGTCCGGCGGCAACAATGAAAGTGCGCGGTGGGACATCAACATGGCCCAGTCGCTCGATGCGCTCAGCGGCAATCCCGCATTCACCACGAACAAGGTCAACGAAAACACAATTCATACCGGCGAGATTTGTCTCGAAGGTTTGAACTGTGACATCGATACGCTCGCGGGTAGTCCACGCGATCGCAGCTTCGCCGAATTCCCGTCGATCGACATTGATTCGAAGGGCGCGGCCTACATCACTTACAACGACAGTACCAACCAACTGCCGGCGCCGTACGTCATGGTGGCGCGGCAGACTGGCGGCGCGAGTCTGTTCAATTCAGTCGCGTCCTTGAATGCAAGCGGCGGCAGCGTCACGATTTCGACGCCGGCTTCAGGCGACACGATTCGCAGTACTTCGATGAGCCTATCTGGAACGCATACGCTCACGCCGAAGAACTTCGATCGTGACGAAGCTGCGGATGCAAACTTCCCGGATCATGGGGCAGTGATCGGCAGCAGCATCCCGGCTCTCGACCTGAAGTCGGTGTCGTTAAGCGACGACTCGACGTCGGTCACAGTGAATATGCAGGTGGCCGATCTGACCACCACCGCGCTGGCTGCGGCGCCGGCACAGTCGGGCGGCGACGGCGTGCTCTATCTGACGCAGATGCACTCAGGCAACAACGTCTACTGGGTAGCGGCCGAGGTCCGCGCCGGCACGGCACGCTTCCTGACCGGCACCCTGGGCTCGATTAATTCGAGCACCTCGAAGAAGTACATAACCTACAACCCGGATGCAGCGAACTCGCTGTCAATCCAGGGGTCGTACACGGCTACGGCTCCGGGAACGATCACGATGAAGATTCCGAAGTCTCTGCTCGGGAATCCGAGCGCCGGGACAGTCTTCACGAGCGTGACCGGCTACTCGATGAGCGAACGCGGACCATTGGCTCCGTCCGCGGGATCCGGCACGGCTAACCCGACCAGCCTGCCGATCCAGGTCGACGCTGCGGGCGCTCTGAGTTACACGATTGGCGATGGCTCTGCGCGATTCAACGGCGTGGTTGAAGTTTCGATCGATGATCCGAACTTCACTGCCCCGCTGACGGCAACCCTCGGCGATCCGGTGAACGGCAACAGCTGGTCGCTGCAATTGAGCGGCGCGCAACTCGTGCCCGGCCCGCACACGGCTTACGTGCGCCAGCGAATCAACGGTCTCGCTGCTTCGCCGGTCGCGTCGGTGGCGTACACCGTCTCATCAACTGTCGAACAATCAGTGACATCGATGGTGAGTCTGGTGACTTCGAATGCGAAGTCTGCGCTGGGAGTCAGTCAGTACGACATCCAGATCAAGAATAATTCGTCAGCGACGATCTATCCGCCGCTGCGGGTTGAAGTCGCCAGCATCACTTCGGCGAGTGGCCGCGTGACCGTGGCCAATGCCGACAACGCGAAGACCGGCGCCGGCGCTTCGTGGGAGTACGGTACGAAACTGGGAACGGACAACGCGCTCACCGGCAACGAAATATCTTTGCCGCGAACGCTGAAGTTCGCTAACCCGAACAATGAACCGTTCACGGTGACCTTTAACGTGATCGGCAACGTCGATCGCGCCGCAGCCGGCGCTTCATCAGGAAGCACTTCGTCGGGTGGCGGCGGCAGTGGAGGCACAGCATCGAGCGGCACCAGTCCGACGAGCATCCTTTACAGCATCGCGTACAACCCGCTGCTGAATTCGATCACGTCGAAGCTGATCAAGCCTTGAAGTGTCTCCCCGCAAACCTGGGGCAACGGCGCGGCAAATGCGCTGTTGCCTCAGGTCGGCTTTACCGCAAAAGCCGAACGTACCAGTACCCGGAGCGGTAGTCGAGGGTACTTTTCATTCACAGCCTGCTTCAGCCGGTGTCGGCCAGCTCGCGGCTTACGTCG
>DATANL010000159.1:0-1584 GCA_036266295.1 Pyrinomonadaceae bacterium
GCCTACGGGTCAGCGCATTCAGAATCTGAAATTCAAAGGCCAGCCGTTGTCGCTGACCGAGAAACTGAAAGTAGTGACCAATAACTATCGCGTGAATGGCGGCGGCGGCTTCAACATGTTCAAGGACGCGCCGGTTGTCTACCGTTCGAGCGAAGAAGTGCGCGAGCTAATCATCGACTGGGTTGAGAAGCACAAGAATATTCCGACGGAGACAGATAACAACTGGCGGATCATTGGCGCGCAGTAGGAGCGCGCCATAGGAGCGCACGCATCCTGCGTGCGGTACGCAGGCATCCTTGCTCTTTAATTCATCAGCGACCGGCAAGGATGCCGGTGAACCGCAGGCAGGGATGCCTGCGCTCCAACGGATGCCTGCGCTCCGATGGATGCCTGCGCTTCGTTAGCTGCCCAGCGCTGAAATTAACTTTTCGTGGATTCCGCCGAACCCGCCGTTTGACATGATCGCGACCACGTCGCCTGAGCGAAGTTCATTTCGCAAAGTTTCGACAATCTCATCGACTTCGGTGATCGCGAGCGCGGGCTTGCCGCTGCCGGCGACTTCCTCGATAAGCTTCTCAATGTCCAGCACTCCGCCCATCTCGGTGGCCCGCTGCGAATCGTAGACGCGCGAAACAATTACGTAATCTGCCGGCGCGAAGGCGGCGACATACGTTTGCTGAAAAGTCGCATGGCAGGAAGTTCGGGAACGTGGTTCGAAGACGGCAATCAGCCGCCGGCCGGCATATTTCGTGCGCAGGGCGGTTAAGGTTTCGCGTACGGCGGTGGGATGATGGGCGAAATCGTCGATGACCGTGATGCCGTTTACTTCGCCGCGAACTTCGCAACGGCGGCGCACACTCTTGAATGTTTGCAGCGCGTTCGCTATTGCCTGACGTTCAATCCCCCACGCGTCCGCGGCGATGATTGCGGCCAGCGAGTTACGAACATTGAAGTCGCCAATCAACGGCGTCGAGAACTCAGCCCACCGTGTGCCTTCGCGCCAGACATCGAAGTGGGTCATACCTTCGGCAAACCGAATGTTACGTGCCTGCCACTTCGCCTCATCGCAAGTCCCGAAGGTCTCGAGGTTCGTGAACAGCTTTTGACCGAATGAGGCGACCACATCGCGCACCGGCGGACTGTCCAAACCAACGATCAGCCGGCCATTGCCGGGCACCAGATTCATCAAACGTCGAAAGGCGAGCTTCACCGCGTCGAGATCTTTGTAGATGTCCGCGTGATCGAATTCGATGTTGTTGACGATGGCGATCTCGGGCAGGTAGTGCATGAACTTCGGGCCCTTGTCGAAGTAGGCGGTGTCGTATTCGTCGCCTTCGATGATGAAATAGTCGCTGTCCGTAACACGAAAGCTGACACCGAAGTTTTGCACGACGCCGCCAACCAGGAACGAGGGATTCAGACCCGCCTGATCGACAACCCAGGACGCGATGCTGGTCGTCGTCGTTTTTCCGTGCGTGCCGGCCACGACCAACGAGCGGCGCCCGCGAATGAATTCGTCCTTGAGAACTTCCGGCAACGATCGGTAAACCAGCCGGCGATTCAAAGTCTCTTCGATCTCAGGAT
>DATANL010000160.1:0-12415 GCA_036266295.1 Pyrinomonadaceae bacterium
GAAGAGCTGGTTTGTGAGCAACACGCCGCTGCTGACGACGGTTGTCTGGGCCTCTGAAATCGTTGGCAATCAGTCGGATACGAATGAAATAGACCGCCTCGCCAAGGGCCGTCTCAACCGTCCCGCGGGACAAGTCATTGATCGGCGGCCGAAACGTGACGACTCCGGCAAGGTCATTGCATATGAGGTTGACATACGGTGATCATGCTTTATAATTCACAGATTAATTTACCGTGAGACGCATCAGTCGAAGCGTACTCACGGTTTTGCATAAGGGGGCCCGCAGGGGCCTTAAGTTTTACTAAGGAGCTATGATGAAAAAACTTGTACCCCCGACACTAGTTGCCCTGATGTTGGCGGCACTGGTCGCGTTCTCGCTGCCGCTGGCGACCGTAAGCGCCCAGCCGGGCCTGGTAAGTGCCATCTACACCCGGATGCAGCGTAATCAGCAGAGCTTGAAATCGCTGCGTGCAAACATCAGCATGCAGAAATACAACTCTCAATTGCACGATAGCGACAATTACAAGGGCATGATTTTTTATATTCCCGGGCCGGGTGGCAGTCGCGCTTCGATGTTGCGCCTCGAGTGGACCAGCCCCCAGCATGAGACCCTAACTGTGGCCAACGGTGGCTATCAGCTTTACCGGCCGCGCCTGAGCACCGTTGTCGAAGGCAAGACTCAGTCGATTCGCGGAAACAACAACGACGTGCTGGCGTTGCTGAATATGTCCGCGGCGCAGTTGCGCACGCGTTTTGGCGAACCCGAGGACGTACACGAAGAGACTTTGTGGGGTGGCGTTTGGACACAACACATGAAGGTCACGCCAAAGACGGCGGCCGGCTACAAATACATCGAGATGTGGATCGACAAGGAAGGCATGCCGGTCCAGACCAAAATGGTGGAAAGGAACGACGACTCGACCACCGTCCGTCTGAGCAACGTGGAGCGCAACCAGTCGATCTCGTCGGATCAGTTCAAACAGAACCTCGATTCCAACGTTAAGCACGTCAAAGGATGATCGTCCGGGTCACAGTACCCTGCGGTTTTGCGAAGGGCTTCGGGAAACTGAAGCCCTTCTTTATGTCAGAAACCCGACCATAAGGGAGGGTGCCCGCTCCACCCTTGCGTCATGCGATTATCGAGAGGCGCCCTCCCTTACGGTCGGGCTTCTGATACCAACGCCAGTTAGCCACTTGCGCTACTGACAACGTCAGAATATTCTTTCGAAACCTAAAGCAGTGCGACCGTCGACTTTTTTCAGGCTAAAACTTCGCGAGGGAGCGTTTATTTCAAAGGCGCTCTTGTCGACCAATCACGTCGTGCTGGCGCACATCATTCCGATGCGCCGCTGCAATCTTGCCTGCGGTTACTGCAACGAATACGACCAGACTTCCAAGCCGGTGCCGCTCGACGTGATGAAGCGTCGCCTTGATAAGCTGGCTGAATTCAAGACCGCCATCGTGACGGTCTCGGGCGGCGAACCGATGATGCATCCCGACCTGGATCAAATCATCCGGCATATCCGGTCGACCGGAGCCATCGCCGGATTGATTTCAAACGGCTATTACTTCACGCCGGATCGCATCAAGCGCCTGAATGACGCAGGTCTCGACGCGCTGCAAATCAGCATCGACAACATCAATCCCGACGAAGTCTCGCGCAAGAGCCTGCGTGTGCTTGATAAGAAGCTGCGCTACCTGGCAGAGCACGCCGACTTTCACATCAACATCAATTCAGTGATTGGCGGCGGCATCAAGAACCCCGAAGATGCTTTGACCGTCGCGAAACGCGCGGTGGAACTCGGCTTCTCGACAACCGTGGGCGTTATTCACGATGACGACGGTACGCTCAAGCCGCTGACTCAAAAAGAGAAAGAGATTTTTCACGCGGTCAAGAAACTCGGCAATAAAGATCACGCGCGGCTGAATTGGTTTCAGGACACAATCGCCGAAGGCCAGCCCTACGAATGGCGTTGCCGCTCGGGCTCGCGCTATCTCTACATCTGCGAAGACGGCAAAGTGCACTGGTGTTCGCAGCAGCGCGGCTATCCCGGCATTCCGCTCGAGGATTACACCTGGGAAGACTTCAAACGCGAATACAAAACTGAGAAGTGGTGCGCGCCGACCTGCACCATTCAATGTGTGCACCAGGTCGGCATCCTCGACAATTGGCGCGACCCGCAGATGTCTGAAGCCGAGTTGCGCAAAGAGAAGCAGCGCCAGAAGGAAAGCGTCGGCCAGATGGTCAGTTCGCAATAACACGTGTCAGCACCGGAGTGATAAAGACCGGATCAAAGAACGTGTGCGAACAACGCGTGAGCCGAAGCTAAAATCAAACTAGCGCTATAATCCGGTCGCTACCGCTCGCGGTTGCGACACAATCCTTGATTTCATTCCAATTCGGACATAATCTTGGCGGCATTCCGAAAGTGTCATCCGTGCATCGCGCCCCTGAAACTCGCTCAATGAAAGGAACTACCATGAGACGACATCGTTCCCCTATTCTTCTGTCACTTTGTCTATTCCTGTTGGTGCCGTTAGCGGCCATCAACGTCTGGTCACAAACTCAACAACGTCCGATCGAATTGGCCGACATCATGGCCTGGAAAGGGATCAGCGGCACCGCCTTGTCTGAAAACGGCGAATGGTTCGGCTATCGAATCGGTCCCGCCGAAGGCGACAGCGAGGTGATCATTCGCCAGACCAAAGGCGATAAGGAATACAAATTCTCGGTGGGCGAGATACCGCAGCCTCCGGCGATTTTCGGTCCCGGCGATCTGGCTAACTTGCCGGTCACCGGACCTTCGGTCGCCTTCTCGAGTGACGGCAAGTATGCGGTGTTCACGATGTTTCCTTCGCGGGCCGAAGCAGCGATGCTCAAGAAACAGCGAAAGCCTTTACAAAACAGGGTAGGCATCCTGAATCTCGTGAGCGGCGAAAAGATCGAAATTGCCAAAGTGCGTAGATTCACTCTGTCGGGTGAAAACGGCGGCTGGATTGCCATGGCCAAATACGGCCCGGACGCTCCGGCGGGCGCGCCACCGGCAGCCCCGCCCGCAGGCGGTGGCCCGGCTCGAGATGATCGGCCGAAAGGATCTGATTTGATTTTGCGCGAACTGGCGAGTGGTCAGGAAATCAATATCGGCAACGTCGCCGACTTTGCTTTCGATAAGAAAGGCCGTTATCTCGCCTGGACCGTCGATGCGCAGGACAAGTCCGGCAACGGCGTGGCGATTCGTGACATGGAAAGCGGCGCCATTCGTCCGCTCGACAACGACAGCAAGGCCGTTTACACGCGCCTGGCGTGGACCGAAGAAGGCAACGGCCTGACCGCGCTCAAAGGCGTTGATGACAAAGCCTATGAGGACAAACTCTACAGCGTCCTCGGCTTTAAGGATTTTGGTCCGAACGGTCCACAGAAGACGATTTTTAATCCGAACGACAACGTAGACTTTCCCATCGGCATGACCGTTAGTGCCAATCGTGCGGCCACGTGGACCAAGGACCTCAGCGGTTTGCTCTTCGGCATTAACAAGGCAAAGAAGAAAGAGCGGCCGGAAGGGGAAAGAGGCGAGGGCCCAGGCGCCGAGCCCCCCGCCGACGAGAAGGTCGACCTGGTGCTTTGGCATTGGAAAGACAAGCGATTGCAATCGCAACAGCAGGTGCAGGAGAGCGCCGACAAAAACTACAGCTACCTCGCGATTTATCGTCCGGCTGAAAAGAAGTTCATTCGGCTCGCCGATGACCTGACGCGCCAGGTAACCCCCGCGGCCGAACAAAAGTTTGCAATCGGCCGCAGCGACGATCAGTACGAGATGATGAGTCACCTCGACGGTCGTTCCTTTGCCGACATCTCGGTCATCAACCTGCAAACGGGCGAACGCAAGCGCGCGCTCACCAAGGCGCGTTGGACCATGGGCTCATCGCCCACCGGTACGCACTTCGTTTATTACGACGATGGTCAGTACTACGCCTATGACATGGTCGCCGGACAATCGACGAACCTGACCAAGGCCGTGCCGACCTCGTTTGTCGATACTGAGAATGATGTAAACGTCGCCAAGCCGCCTACACCTTTTGCCGGTTGGTCGAAAGACGGCAAATACGTTTTGCTTTCCGACAACTGGGATATCTGGCAGATTCCCGTGAGCGGCGGACCCGCGGTCAACCTCACCGTCAACGGTAAGACCGATCAGATTCGCTACCGGCGTCCACAGATCCTCGACCCTGAACAGCGCGGCTTTGACCTTTCGAAACCGATTTACCTCGAGGCCTACAGCGAGTGGACCAAGAAAGACGGCATCGGAATGCTGGAACCCGGCAAGCCGGGCGTGAAGCGGCTGATGTGGGACGAAGCAGCCTACGGCCCGGTACTCAAAGCCCGCAAGGCTGACGTCTATCTCTACACGCGTCAGACTTACAAAGACCCACCGGACTTTTACGTGAGCGACGCTTCGCTGACGAACGGTAAACGGCTGACGAACCTCGCAGCCGGAACTGAAAAATTCCTGTGGTCGAGCGGCACGGTCCTCATCGACTACGTCAGTGCAAAAGGCGATAAGCTGCAAGCCGCGCTGCATCTGCCTGCCCATTATGAAAAGGGCAAGCAGTATCCGATGATGGTCAACTTCTACGAGAAGACGTCGCAGAGTGCCTATCAATACGCGCGGCCAACGGCGAACGGCTTCAATCCATCCGTTTACACGAGCAATGGCTATGCGGTGCTAAATCCGGACATCACTTACAAGCTGAACGATCCGGGGATGTCCGCCGTCTGGTGCATGGTGCCGGCGGTGAAAGCGGCGATTGCCACCGGCATTGTTGATGCGAAGCACGTCGGCATCACCGGCCATTCCTGGGGTGGTTATCAGACAGCTTTCCTGATCACCCAGACCGACATTTTCGCGGCCGCGATCGCCGGCGCGCCGCTGACCGACATGATCAGCATGTATGGGTTGATCTACAAAAACAGCGGTGTGACCAACGGCGAGATATTCGAAGCCAGCCAGGGCCGTTTCACCAGCGGACCGTGGGACAACTGGGAGGCGTACACGCGCAACTCGCCGGTGGCCAATGCGAAGAATGTGAAGACGCCGCTGGTCATTCTGCACAACGACAAGGACGGCGCCGTCGACTTCACGCAGGGCGTCGAGTACTACAACACTCTACGACGTCTGCAGAAGCCGGTAGTGATGCTGGAATACCTCGGCGAGAATCACGGTCTGGCGAAACGCGCAAATCAGAAAGACTACACGGTGCGCATGAAAGAATTCTTCGATCACTTCCTGATGGGTAAACCGATGCCGAAGTGGTATGAAGACGGTGTGCAGCGCCTGGACATGGACGACCACTTGAAGACGCGGCTGCAACCCACCAAGCCACCCGCCGCCAAATCGAGTGAGAGTACAGAGTCGAAGGAAAAACAGAACGAGAAACAGAACTAGCGGCAAAGCTATTGTAGGGGCAGGGCTCGTCCCTGCCCGCCGTCTACGAAGAGGGCAGCCACAAGGGCTGCCCCTACACCGTCTCGTGAATGTCGCCCTCAACCTTGTAGAGCGTCACTGAACTCGAGAGACCAAGTCCCGACAGTCTACCGGCCATAATCACGATCGTCTCGCCCAAATCAACGAGGTCAGCCTTAAGTAAGGCCATTTCGCCAATCTTCAAAAGTTCTTCGGTGCTCTTCGACGGCGTCGTCACGACTGATTCAACGCCCCAGATTAACGAGAGTTCGTTGATGACGTCGCGCGAGGAAGTGAGCGCGATGATTCTTTGATCCGGCCGCAATGAAGCGAGCCGCCGCGCCATCAAACCTGATTCAGTGAAGACGGCGATTAACCGCGCATTCATCTCATCGCCGGCGAACGCCGCGGCTTCGCAAAGGGCGCGGCTGACCCGGCCGGTTTGACGTCCGACGAGCTTGCTGATGATCGAACGCTTCTCGCGGCGAGTCTCGGCCGTTTCAATGATGCGCGACATCGTGGCGATGGCCGCCACCGGATAATTCCCGGTCGCGGTTTCACCCGACAACATCAGGCAATCTGATCCGTCCCACACCGCGTTGGCCACGTCCGTAGCTTCCGCGCGAGTTGGCCGCGGATTCGTGACCATCGACTGCAGCATCTGCGTCGCGGTAATCACCAACTTGCCCGCCGCGTTCGCCTGCTCGATGATTCGCTTTTGATAGACCGGCACTTGTTCGACGCTGGTCTCGACTCCCAGGTCGCCGCGGGCCACCATCACGCCGTCGGCGGCCGCAATCACTTCGTCAAGATGATCGATGGCCTCGGCCTTTTCAATCTTGGCGATCAGCGGCGCCGAACTGCCGGCGCGTTTGATTAGTTCCTTGGCCACTTCGCAGTCTTTGCCGCTGCGCACAAACGACAGCGC
Organism: Pyrinomonadaceae bacterium; assembly: GCA_036266295.1. Classification (GTDB taxonomy): domain Bacteria; phylum Acidobacteriota; class Blastocatellia; order Pyrinomonadales; family Pyrinomonadaceae; genus UBA11740. The sequence continues at coordinate 6,391 of DATANL010000160.1, forward strand.
AAAGTAATCGACCTTCTGCTGCGCGGCCCACTTCAAATCTTCGCGATCTTTTTCGGTGAGCGAGGGAATCGGCAGCTTCACGCCGGGGAGATTGATGCCTTTGCGCTCACCGAGCATGCCTCCATTAATTACGCGCGTAACCATCTCGGTCGCCGTCGTGCTTTCGACCCGCAACTCGATCGCGCCGTCATCGACCAGGATGCGCGCGCCGGGATGCACGTCCTGCGGCATGCCATCGTAGTTGGTGGCGACCTGAGTGCTGTCGCCTTCGATGTCATGCGTGGTGATGGTGAAGACCTGGCCGGCCTTCAATTCAACCGGCTGGTGGTTCTTCAAAGAACGCGTGCGAATCTTCGGTCCCGACAAATCCACGAGCACCGCCAGGGGCCGTCCCATTTTTTCCGCAGCGGCGCGCGCGCGTTGAATGTCGCCCGCCTTCTCTTCGTAGTTGCCGTGCGACATGTTGATGCGCACGCCGTCCGCGCCCGCCGCCAGCATCGCTTCAAACACCTGCGGGTCGCGCGAAGCCGGACCAATCGTCGCCAATATCTTTGCTTTTCTCATGTGTAGGGGGCAGGGCTCGTCCCTGCCCGTTCTTTCTCATTTGTCGGGCAGGAATTGTAACTGCCCGCTCTTTTCCAACGTCGGGCTGGGACAAGCCCTGCCCCTGCAATCAAACCAAAAACGGAATCACGGCCGCGACCCTGCGCGAGTACTCGTCGAATTCAGTTGCAAACATTTCTCGCAAGAGCCTCTCTTCGCTGCGCACGCGAATGAATGTTCCGATCGCAAACATGAGAACGGCCAGCGCCAGTCCGATCCAGTGACTGACCGCGAGCCCGGTCGCCAACAACATACCGAACATGCCTGTGTAGATCGGATTACGGACGATACTATACGGTCCTTCTGTTACCAACTTGTGTCCTTCGACGACGCGCGCCCCCAAGCTCCATTGCCGACCGAGCGTTCGAATCGCGGCCGCGCAGAACCAGACCGAGGTCGCCGCCAACAGGATGGTCAAGAGGGCCAGAGCAATTTCTGAAAACTTGCTCGATCCAAATATGGGCGTGAACCATTGCCGTCGAATAATCCAAAGAGCCGCGTAGCTCAGGCCTTGAAAGACAATCCCCACAATCGATGAGGAATCTCGCTTCTTTTCCGGAGGCGACGGCGGTTTCGGGTGGCCCACGAAGGTGATGACGAATGCCACCCACGAGATCAAGACCGCCACGAATGCGAGCGTCGGCCAGAAGTTGAGCTGAATCATCTTTGGTTCAGACGGCGGAAATGCCTGGGCGAGCGAGATCCAGTTCGTCTTCGATCCTCCGCCGCCGCTTGCCCATCAGCGTCCCATGAATCGTCAGCACAATCGGACACAGCATGTAGCTAAAGCCGGCAAACACGCCAAAGTGTCCGCCAAACGCAGCGACGGTAATCGAAAGCAACCCAATCGCGACATTGAGCGCGCACTCCTGGACGTCCACACGCGTATCAAAGCTCTCCAATTCATTGAGATCGAGTGCGGCGCGTTGTCGATACGCATGCCAATAGAGCAAAACGAAAACTCCGAATACCGCGACGTACCCGGCGCCGAAGATCAGCATCAGCCTGGCCATCTGGTCGTTGCTGTCAATCATGTGGACACTACTTCCGTCCGCCAGCCTGAGAATTCCCTGCCCGCCCGTAAACTGGTTGACCAGCAGGGTGAAGACGAACTTCAGCGGGTAGACATAGAAGATCACCACAAACAGCAACGCGCCGTTCAGCAAAATCGTGGTGTTGTCCTGAAGCCCGTAGCGCCGAAAGAACTTGTACTGGTTGTACCAGACGATGAAAAGCAGCGTGAAGCTAATCGCGAACGCGCCGAAGCCGCGCATGACTTGCATTAGCTCGCCGTATGTCTTCGGCACTTCCAGCGAGACAACCAGAAGGGTAATCGCAAACCCGAACACCGCGTCGCTCAAACCTTCGGTGCGCGACACCTCGTGACTACGCCAGCGAAATTTGTGCTCGCCGCCGATGCCCTTGTCGATTAGCTTTTCGCGAATCATTTTGTTTGTTGCGCGACTGGGCCGGCTGCCACGGCTGCCTGGACTACGCCCACAAACTCCGCGTCCGACCTCGGGCTGTAGCCGATGAATCGTTTTACCAAATCACCATTGCGATCGAAGACGAACGCTTGCGGAATACTCTGATCATCGGCGAGGTACTGGTCCACCAAATTGTCATCCGGAAAACCAAGCGGATATTCAATCCCGAATTCTTTGGCAAAGGCCGGCACCTGTTTGCGGTCGTCATCCCCGCCGACATTCAGCCCGATGACTTGCAACCCGCTCGCGCCATAGTCTTTTTGCAATTGGACCAGCCGCGGTGTCTCTGCGCGGCACGGTTCGCACCAGGTCGCATAAAAATCCAGCACCACCACCTTGCCCTTGTAATCCGAAAGTTTCGCGGCTTGATTATTAGCGACCGCAAACGTTCCGTTGCCCGGCGGTCGCTTCGCGCAGGCGCCGGCCATCAGGCACGTCAATCCGATCAGAATGGCAACGCGTTTACGCAAAGGCACTACTCGCTTTCATTGTTTTCATCGCGCCCAGCAGACGGGGACGGCATCTCAGCCGGGTTTATCGTCTGTCCCGGAACGCGATACTCCTCACTGGTCCATTTGTCGAAGTCAATCAGCTTGCAACGCTCGGAACAGAACGGCCGCCATGGATTATCTTGCCGTTCGGCCGGCCGGCCGCACGTTGGACATTTCGGCATATGGAAAAAGTAAGAAGGAACAAAGGAAATGTAAAGCGATGTGCGTGCTCGGGGCCGGTGATTCATCTCAGCCGAAAACGTGAATTAGGCTCGATTTTGACTCTTTCGCAATACTTTTTTGCTTAACAGCTACTATAAACATCTGGGCTTACCGGCACGAAGACCGAACTCGGCTCTGCCACTTGGCGTAGAATGATTCGGAGGTTTCGATGAGCGACTACAAAGAAAAATTTGACGACCTGCATCGCGCCGCGAAACAAAAGGCCCGCGAGCTGGACGAGAAACTCGGGGTCAGCGGTATGGTCGAAGACGCTTCGCGCGTGGCGGGCGATGCGGCGCGCAAAGGCGCGCGGACAATAGCCGACGGCGCGGAACAGTTGCGTAAGGAAGCCGAATCGTTCACGGGCGATCCGCAACTCAGAGAGAACGCGCGACAGGCGGCCGGCGAAGCCAAGCGTCACGCGAAAGAAGCCGGCAAGATTATCCGCGACGCAGCGACTGATGCCGGCAAGGTCATTCGCGACGCCGCTGGTCCGGCCGGCAAGAAAGCCGAAAAGGCTTTCGACGATGCGGCGACTTACGTCGGCTCGGCAGCCAAAATGGCCGGCCAGGGAGTCAGGGCGACGCGCGCCACCGCGGCCGCCACCGCCGGACTCACCAAAGCGAAAGATTGGATCAAAGAGAATCCGGGCACAGCCGCAGTCGTAACTGCTTCACTCGTGCTCGGCATTCGCGCCGGCGCTGCCTTTCCCGGCCTCGACATCGTTCTGTTGGGAACGCATCCGCACTGGCTGACGCATTCAGCCTTGCCTGTCTGGGGATTGAAAAAGGCCAGCGAAAAATTCGACGAGTATTTAAAGAAGCAGGAAGCGCGCATCGCCGCCGGCGAGTTAGACGAAGCCGAACGCGAGCGCGTCGAGTTCCAAAAGAAGATGGCCAAGTATGTCGGCGCGCCGCTGCTGGGCGCCTTCAGTTGCACCATGGGCGCAGTAATGTTTGCGCAGATTGTGAATCCCGTCGGGCTGACCGGCGCGCCCATCAGTTGGATCTTCGGCGGTAATCCCCTGCTCGACGGCGTCTGGCTGTTCGCCAACGGCGTCATCTGTTTCCACCAGGGCTACAAATTTTTCATGATTGCCCTGGCCGATCAGGAAGATGTGAATCGAATGGTGCGCGAGATTAAGGGACTGTTGCCGGCGATGACGTGACCGGTTGGGATTCAATTCCGACTTTCAATCGTGGCCGCTTTGGACTTCGCCCCGTCAATAAATTCCTTCGACATCTTCAGGTAATCGCCTTGCTTCGACGCGTATTCGGCTGAGTCGGACGCCACCTCTTTGCCGCTCTCGTCAAGCCAGCGAATCATCTTGCCCTCTTTAAAATAGAAGCGGTTCTCGATCTTCCTCACGACCTTGCCGAAGGGTTTGTCGTAACGATTGTCGGTTTGAAAGACGAAGATTAGCTGGCCGTTCCAGAAGTAATACTCTTCGACCGCCCTGCCCGTCTCGCCGAAAAAGGTTGCGACCATTTTCATCACGCTCGGGCCATGAAAATAAGCGACGAGTTCTCCGCCCTCAGCCGAGTAACCAGCGAGGTTCTTTTTCACGCGACGATAGCGCGGGGCGTTCTGATTGATGCCGGCGTAATGCTGACGAATTGACTCGATTGCGTTATCAGTCTGCGGCAGCGGCACTGCATTTCGCGCTGTCGCATTTCCGCAGAGACATGAAGCCAGAACGGAAGTCGCTAATAGAACTTTGAATCTCATCAGACTCCTCAGCTGAAACTGATTTAGCCGAACGTTATCGGAAAAGGAAGAAAGCAGAGCGCAAAAACTATGAGCGTCACAATCGCGATGATGATGCGGGCGGCGCCGAGAGGTTCCATCTGTTCGGGCTGTGGATGGCGCACGCGCAACATCACGGCCAGCAGTACCACGTACAGGATCATCGCGGGAGTGCCATACCACAGGAAACCCAGACCGGTCACTGCCAGCATCGAAAAGAATGCAACCCGGGCAATCCACCGATGACCCGTGCTGCCGAAGAGCGCGAACGTTCCGTGGCCGCCATCGAGCTGGCCCACCGGCATCAGATTCAATGCCGTTACGAGAGCGCCGACCCACGCTGCCAGATAAAACGAATTCGCCTCGGAATTGTCCAGATCGATTTTGCAGGCGCGCGCTATCAGCCGGAACAGCAAAGGATCGTTGAAAATGATCGAGCCGCCGCCGCCATTCGCCTCGCCGGCAATCAGCTGCACATGATGCAGAGTCGTTATGCCGACAAACGCGATGGGCAGAATCACCGCGAAGCCTGCGAGCGGTCCGGCTAATCCAATATCAAACAGAGCACGCCGCGAAGGCACCGGCGATTTCATCCTGATGAAAGCGCCGAAGGTTCCCGGGATCAGCAGCGGCGGCTGCGGAATGAAAAACGGCAAGGTCGCGTCGACACCATAATATCGGCAGAAAAGATAATGGCCCGACTCGTGCGCCGTGAGAATCGCCAACAATGATCCGGAAAACAGAAGGCCCTGTCCGAGATAGTGCGGATGCGACACTCCATAGCGGACGATGGCGATAACCAGGGCCACATATGAGGCCGGAATCGACAACGGTCCGCTCAGACCGGTTTGCGGCGGACTGCCAATCGCGGAGGTCACGCCGGCCGCAACCATTCCGAATATCGTGGTCGTGCAAATTGTGATGAGAAACAGCGTGGCGTGCACGAGCCATTGACGAGCCGTCGGATTACTTACGACTCGCCGTTGCGGTTCAGCGCTCACCGGCGCAAACAGTTCATTTATTTCGTCCATACGAACATTCATTTCGTGCGGCGGCACGAGGAGTTTATAGTCCGTGGCGCGCCCCAAAAACACAAGCCGCGAGAATGAAAAGCTCGCTCTTCATTCTCGCGGCAAAATCACGCAGCCACGTGCGCCGTCAACAATCGTTATCAAAACGGCGCCGGTGCAAGCCCGATCAATCTACTTGCACATTTACTCGTCGCCATCCGAATCATCGCTCGCAAATCCGCGGCTGTGAAGTTCCTTGCCCGGCTTAAAGCGAATCGTCTTGCCCGAGGGAATGGCCACTTCCTCGCCGGTGCGAGGATTGCGCCCGACGCCACGCTTCCGGGGCTTCACGATAAAGACGCCGAAACCGCGCAACTCGATCCGATCCCCGCGCGCCAGCGCATCCTTCATCGAACTGAAGAGTGCTTCAACTGCCTGCTCGGCTTTCAATTTGGGAATGAGATCG
>DATANL010000161.1:0-4524 GCA_036266295.1 Pyrinomonadaceae bacterium
AGGGGCTGGCGCCCACCGCCTCCGGGTCCCAATCGAGGTAAACGATCGCGTTCTCGTCAGCCGGATCCTCCTTGTCCAATACCTTGGCGATGTATCGGGTCTGGTCCGGATCGGCCGCCAACTCCGAATACTGATCCACGCGCTCGGTGCCGACCTGCACGGTAACCATCATCTCGACCAGATGGACGACGTCGCTGGCCACAGGAGCCAGGCCATCGAAGCTTTGGTTGCCGTCTTCATCGATAGTCACGACCCTCAGGTGGGCTAACGCAATGGGAGCGGTCGGCGGGGGCGGCGGTGTTCCAGCGACCAGTACCTCGATCACGGCGCCGTTCTTAACTCCCTGGACCTTGCCCCCGGAAACGGTCACACGCGTGCGGACGGGCTGGGTTTTGATCAGCACATTACCCATAGCCCCGGGCCATCGGGCCTTCCAGGTGGCAGTCAGTCCGACGTCGGTGATGGGCTTGCTGGCCACGCCCAGGTTGGGATCGCCGCCGCGCGGCTGAAACACGCGCGAAACATAGAGGCGTTTGCCGCCGTTTTCGAAAAAGGCCCGGGCCGCGTGCGCCAGATATGGCGGGCGTCCGGAACCAATTCCTAATTCATCCAGCCCTCCATACACACTTTCGAATTCGGTGAAGCTGGTAATCAAACGCGGCTCGGAAGTCTTCGGCCCGCCGGTGTATCTGACCGGGCCATAGTGAGCTAATCCGGTAAAACCGGTTGTGCTTGTAGGCACCCCTTCGATTGATTTTGAACGGAAGCTGACTTCCTCGACGTAAACTCCTGGCGCTAAGTATTCGGGCATGGCAGCACTCCTTTTTTTCGGCGCGCGAAGCGCTAAGTGATCACAAAATCTGGTTCTCCGCTAAGACATTTCCCAAAAGTGAATCTGACAATTCTCGTGACATTCTTCGTGTCGGTCCATGGAAGCTGATCGCCGATGGCTACCGGATCGTCTTCACCCGGATTTGCCAACGTCTCCAGAGGCAAGTCCCACAAGGGATCGAGGTCGGGCAGATTGGCCGGGGTCGGAGTGGGCGCGTCCTTGGGACCAAAAACCGTAACCCTGATGTCCAGAATGTTGGGCACCGGGCCCGCGCTGGTCAGGTGCGCGTTGATCAGCAGAAGGAACTCACCGCGATCATCACCGTGCGCCCGGCCGACGATGACACCCGAGCCGGTCAGCGTGGCGACGACGCGCGCCCAGCGCATCGGCTGGCCATTACGCATGACCCGGCCGCGAAGGCCCGTAGTCATCGAGCTGAAATCGTAGGCCGCGCCGGGAAAAAAGACTGGGCGCCGGATGCGGCGCTTGAAATCTTTCACCGGCGTATTGGCCGCGTCGGCTTCGTTTTTTTCCAGGGTCTCGACATCGGCGATCTTTAAGACGGGAATGGTTAATCGACGGGCCACGATGCGACGGCGGTCGCGCTCTGGCCGGTAAGCAGGAAGAGCCGAATCAAAGAAGCGCAATTTGAGCGGCGCGGTTATCCCTGGCTGATAACGCAACGCATACAGATTGGACGTATGGCGCTCGATCGGCGGACGCGGCAGTCCAAATACCGCAGCCTCGTGCTGCACTTGAAGCGGATATTCCAACCGGCGGGCACGCTGCGAGTCAATTGGCTCGATACCCAGCGCGAGGCGCTGAATAATTTCTACGTACCGGCTGGGAAGGAATTCGTTTTTCATAACACAGTTGTCGGCACGGCTCCGGTAATCGCGGTAATCACGCGGCCTGCCGGATTGACGTCGAGGCCGTCGAGTCTCATCACTCGTGCGATGTAGGGCACACTCAAACGGTAATCAGCCGGGAAGGAATCGAACATCCTCATCACGGCTTCGTTTGAGACTTCTTCAAGGACCAACTGGATCGATTCGCCGGCGTCCCATTCTCCGGAAGAGTGCAGCAGGGGACCGGTCAGAATCGGCGTGGTTTCTATGCACTGCATCGCTCTGCCGAGGAGGCGATGTTCGTCTTCGGCGTTCCCGGCCCAGGGCGTTATTAGATAGTGCAGATCGAGCGCCAGGTGCGAACGCCCGTCCTGCTCAGACGCCGCCGACCATGCAGCCCGCACGGCCTTGTTGAAATCGACGCGGTAAAGAAAGATAGATACCGCCGGTTGGCTGATGATTGTCCCGGCCTTGGACAAGTCGAGATCGCTGGTCTGCACCAGCACCGCTTTCGCCTTCTTACCCGGCGCTGCGGGTGGGGGTGGATCCAGAGGCTGTAGTTCTTCGAAGCACGCGTTGAGCAACGTCTCAATGCTCTTGCCCGCCGCTGCGATTCCGGCAAAGCCAGCCAAGATTTTCTCCTCCCCTGCGAAAGGCTGGCCTGCTGATCCGCGCTCATCGTTTCTTGCGCCTCCATGACCTCAGCCAACCCTGTTCACTCAGACCCTGTCTGGTGTCGGCCTCGATCCCCTCCAGGTAGGGCTTAATGAAAGTTATAATGTCGCCGAGACCTTGCAGATAGCGCCGCTCGCCGCTCGGCACGTGGGTTATGTGGCCGTGCCAGCCTGCTGATTTCGTTTCGTCGCCAGCCTCCTCCAGCCATAGCTTGACGATGAACGAATGCACCCTGGGCTCAAGTGTGTCCATGCTGTTCCTTGCGAGAACAAACCTGGAAATATGCTTCCGTTCACGTGGGGCTGGTGTTCGCTCGACCCCTTTAAGCCTCAACCACCAAACCAAGAAGTCTCAACCACCCAACATGCAACGTTCTTAACAGAGCCCTGGTAGTCGCAACGTCTCGCGGGCGTCTGGCCAGCGTCTCGGATTTAATCTTCTAAGAAAGCGTTTTCGATTTATCGGAGTGAGTTGCCGTAAGCGTGTGACACGCGACTAGTCCGGTGAAGAGTTTATGTGGTGGATGAAAGAAAAACAGGCCGGGAAAATTTGCAGCGCTGGTGAGTTAGAAATTGAAAGTCGTTTGGTGTGGGTGGCTCGGCTGAGAATTAATGACGGTATTGCTTAGTAGCCTCCAGACCCTGCTCGACAGCTTTGATATCGCTCTGCACTTGTTTGTGGATCGCTGCCAATACTGATTGGAGACGTTTGAGGCGACCAAGAACTTCAGGCAGCGACGAAGGTGGTACCGCATCGGGCGCGTCGACAATGCTCGGAGCATCGTCCAGCCGGTCGGCGCGAATCGCCTCGTAAAGCGCGGTCGTGCGTCTTTGCGGACTGACTCCCAAGTCTTCGTCGAGGGCCCTCACGCAACGTTTATATTGGCGCAACGCGCCCGTGCGATCGCCTGCTCTATATTGTAAATGCATCAACTGTCGATGAGTGCTTTCCCGCGCTGGATCATACCTGAGAATTCTCAAGCCGTAGTCTTGACCGGCCTCATACTTTCCGTGCTTCTCAGAATAAATCAGCAGTTTCTCGAGCATCGAGAGATAGATATTCTGCAGTCGCTCGCGTTCGAACAGACACCAATCGTGATAGCACCCTTCCAGGAGATCTCCTTTGTAAAGCTCCAACGCTTCTTTCAACATTTCGCTTTCGGCTTCACCCAGATCTTTTCCGGGGACCCCGCAGGTTGCGGCAAACGCTTGTTCGAACAATGCCACATCCAGCCAGAGGCCGCTTTGCAGTTTGACCTGTACCCAATCGTGGCCTACCAGCAGAACCGGCGGGCCCTTAAACTCGCCGTCTTCCAGCGCGGTCTGTACGTGCCAAAGCGCCTGTCGCAGATACTTTTTCGATTTGTCGGTAGAGGTATCGCCCCACAACAAGGTTGCCAGCGCTTCGCGTGGGTGACACCGGTCGCGACCAACCAGCAAGTAGCTAAGGAGCTCTTGTTCTTTGCCGGCTTCAAGGCCTCTCACGGGTTCATCGTCACGATGGACGCTGAACTTCCCAAACAACTGAAACCTTATAGACATATCGAGGCCACCTTGTGCGAGGAAGGTACGGGGTTGAAATCGCTGGCGACAGTGTCGATTGTCGGGACTGCTATATTATAAGGAGTGATCCTATAAGGTGGTCCGCGATTAAATCACGCCTTCGAATGGATACCTGACAGGATTCTCTTATCCAGAAGTCTTATTTAGACCGGATGGTTGCGCATCTTAATTACTGATCGGTTGAGTGTCAAGGAATTCTGCAACTAGCCAGATTTGTAGTGCTTTCTAGTGATTGCGAATATGTACAGCTAAGAAAACTGGAGAGAGTTGTCAGCAGACGCGGAATGAAAGCTCACACGTTGAACCCTCAGTGCAGGGCTAATGTCGAACGCACACGACCTTGAGGTCAACGGATTTCATTAACGAAAGTATCGGCGGCTAGCGACGGGCTCACAATTCCAATTCAGATATGACCTCATCCATTATTCGTAACGCGTCGAGACGATGAACTGAGGTAAGTATCTGCCGAACTCCCTGGACAAGGTCGTTGTCCGCGGCAAAGGCCTCCCAAAGCATGTTTAGTCTTTCGGGCATTCCGAGAGCGAGAGTCCAAATAGGGTAAAATGAACCCTTTTGCAGAGAGATTAGAATTATCTGCCTCGTATAT
>DATANL010000162.1:0-11322 GCA_036266295.1 Pyrinomonadaceae bacterium
GCGCAGGCCTTGCACCACGTAGCGCAGGGTACCGAGCGTTCCGACTGAATAAGCTTCGGCGCGAAAATTCTCGGCCGTCTGGTTCCTGCTCTCGGCTTCATCGGGAATCTTGAGGTCCGGCGCCTTGAGCGGTGCAAAAGCGCTGACGTCGCCGCGACCCATCAAATTAAATTTCACTTGTTCGATCGCGGCAGACAGACGACGTTTGTCCGTGGTGAATTGCTGTAAAGCCCCCGTGCCACCGCCGGTGCGAATGATGGAAACCAAATCGCCGGGTTGCATCTGCTCGGCGACAAACTTCGCGAGCGCGCGTCGAACGTAAGCCACACTCTCAAAGGACATCCCCAGGTCATCGACGACCACTGCGATACTCCGCCGTACATCGTTGCGAGTTATTGCCGTTGGTGGGGCGCTCGGCGCGGCTGGATCAATTGTCTTGTTGGTATTGGTCGGTTCGGCGCGTCGCTCACCAGCTGCCGGCGAACTGCTGAAAAGAAAGTGTGTGATTTTCTGGGGCCTGTTGTCTTCGAAGATTTGAACTTCTTCAGGCTTAAGATCGGTTACGAGTTTTCCATTCTTGTCGGTGACGACTGCATCGACCTGGACGAGATTGGTTGTGATTTTGACGACGTCGAGGTCGTCCGGCTTTTGCCCGGGCGGCGGCGGCAAGGTCCCGACCTGCTGGGCAATAATCGAACCGGCCAGCGCAATGAGAAGGAAGGGCGAAAAGTGTTTCATGTTTGTGCCAACCAACCGTACGCCGCGCTAATGTCGAGGTTAGACGATCATTAGCCGCCGCTGGTTTCAAAACTAAGCGCGCGTGCGCCTGAATCAGCAGCCAGGATGCGTTCGTAGAATTCTATATACTTGGGAATGATCTTGTGCGTGCCGTAGCGTTCGATTGCTGACGCGCGCGCGGCGCGACCGATTTGCCGGCGCAATTTCTTATCCATCGCGAGGCGCACCACATCATCGGCCATCTTATCGACGTCGCCAACCGCGCTGAGAAAACCGGTTTCACCATCGTCGACAACTTCAGGCAGGCCACCCACGCGCGAGGCAATCACCGGCAGTTCACAGGCCATCCCTTCCAGCGCAGCCAACCCGAATGACTCCTGCTCTGAAGGAAGCAACAACATGTCCGACGCGCAGAGGTAATCGACGATGTTGGGCTGCTTGCCGACGAAGACGCATTGATCGGCGACGCCAAGGCACTTCGCTCGATGAATACAGTTCGTGCGTTCGCTGCCGTCGCCGACCATCACCAGTCGGGCTTTCGTCCGTTTCAAAACGCGCGCGAAGATCTCGACACAGTCGACCGGACGCTTGACGGGGCGAAAGTTTGAAACATGGACCAGCACGGGCGATCCATCGGGAGTCAGAAACTCGCGCAGGTCACAATCAATCTTGGGTTTGTATTCGTCGGGACAGACGAAATTGGGAATGACTTCGATTCGGTCAAACCCGAAGTGTTCGATCGTTGCATGCTTCAGATAATTCGAAACTGCCGTGACGCCGTCCGACTGTTCCAGAGCATACTTGGTAATAGGGAGATAAGATCTGTCAGCCCCGACCAGCGTGATGTCGGTGCCGTGCAGTGTCGTAACCACCGGCAGGCGGCGATGTTTTTTGATCGATTCACGCGCGAGAATCGCGCTTATCGAATGCGGGATCGCGTAATGCACGTGCAGCAGATCGAGATTTTCATTTTCAGCCACGGCCGCCATCTTCGTGGCCAGAGCCAGGTCGTAAGGCTGATGCTCGAACAATGGATAAGACATCATCTCGACTTCATGAAACCTGACCCGTTCATTCAATTCCGTGAGCCGCGTCGGTAAAGCCGAAGCAATAAAGTGCACCGTGTGACCACGTTCAGCCAGTTCCTTTCCGAGTTCAGAACCGACAATGCCGCTGCCGCCATAAGTTGGATAGACTGTGATGCCGATGTTCATATAAAGAAGAGGCTAGATGTTAGATGTCAGAGGTTAGCAATACAAGTTGTCACGGCCGTGTGAGTTATGGCGTGCGTGAGGGGTGTGGTTATCGGAAGACGCAGTTGAAAGTTCTTAGCGCGAAGACTTCTCGATGATTCGAAGTGCGGTTCGCAGTCTTTCAGCTGCCAAATTTTTCTGATGCTAACCTAAAACACGAAACGCAAAAAAAGAGGCAGACGACCCTCGCAGTTCGCCTGCCCTTATACTCAACTTGTATCACCAATCGAAGTTGGGGCAAGTGAGGTCGCAGAGTATACGTCGCAATGATCTTTGCTGCAACTATATTTACGAACGGGCGCAGAAATCAAAGCCGGGAGCCGACCAACCTAATGATCGCGTCGTTTAAATCACGCCGGCAACACACCCGAGGAACTCCTTCGAGAAGCCGATTAGATAAACGGGACAACGAGCGTCTATAATCGGTTCAGAAATTTAAGGAGATGTTGGCTCACCGAAGACAGAGCCCATTGCAATGCCCAAAATCAGCGATATCCAGGAAACGCCCAACCCTAACGCAGTCAAATTCATTTTGCGCGAGCCCGTGACCAGCGGCGTCGCCCGTCAATTCGGTTCCAGCGATCAAGCGCAAAGCGACCAACTGGCCAGGTCACTCTTTGACATCGGTAGCATCGCGTCAGTCTTTTACATGGATAACATGATCACCGTCGAAAAAGACGACGCCGCTGATTGGGATGAACTGTTACCGGCGCTGGCCGTGCCAATTCGCGCGGCCGAGTCGGCGGCTGCGGCCGCTAACGGCGCCGCGTCCGCAGTCGGTGGCGCCATTGCCGCAGTCACGAGCGACGACCCGCGCCTTCTGCAAATCAACGAAATCCTCGACGAAAAAGTCCGTCCGTATTTGATGGGTGACGGTGGTTACCTGGAGGTGCTCGATCTCACCGATCATACTTTGAAGATCCGCTATCAGGGAGCATGCGGCACCTGTCCCAGTTCGTTAACCGGAACCCTGATGGCCATCGAGAGCATGTTGAAAGAACAGGTCGATCCGGAAATGGAAGTGATCGCCGTCTAAGAGCGCACGCATCCTCGCGGGCGGTACGCAGGCATCTTGCCTGGATGATACTCAAAGAAGATCGTCAGGATGACGGCGGCCCGCAGGCGAGGATGCCTGCGCTCCAATCTTTCTGGAACCAGGTTGACTAGTCGCGCGTTATCCTCACACGCCCACATGTATTCAGTCCACGTTTGCCGGAGAAGATATGAATATCCGTTGTCTCTTAGCCGTCCTTCTTTTGCTAATCTCCTGCGCAGCGGTTGGCGCACAACCATCCGACGCCAACAAGACAGCTGCGAAGACAGCCGCCAATTCTGCAAAGTCCGCGAAAGATCCGGAAGCTGAACGCCTCATGAAAGAGCGGCGCGACAACGCGCAGGCGCTGCTCCTGAGTCTGGCCTCAGAGGCAGGCCGTTTCAACGACCAGACGCTCCGCGCCCGTACTCAGGCACGGATTGCCGATGTGCTCTGGTCCGCTGATCCTGACCGCGCGCGTGCCCTGTTTCGCAAGGCTTGGGAGTCTGCCGAGATCGTCGATCAGGAAGCACAACGGAAACTTCAGGAGGATCTCAAGGAACAACAGACCCGCAATGGCGGAAATGCCGCCGTGCGACAGCCCGTAAGTATTCGCAGTGAAGTTCTGCGATTGGCGGCCACCCATGATAAGGCGTTGGGCGAAGAGTTTCTGGGAAAGCTAAAAACTCAGCAGCAACAGGAATCGACTGCCGAGACCGATCGCCTGCGCAACAATACTGGTAGTGCGCCGGAGGCCATCGCGCAGCGGTTGAATCTCGCGCGGCAATTACTCGACACGGATGTTGCGCGCGCCCTCCAATTTGCCGACCCTGCTTTGTCGAGTCTGACGATTGAAGGTATCGATTTTCTTTCTTTTCTGCGCGACAAGGACGCCGCTGCGGCCGACCTGCGTTATGTGTCTTTGCTCGCCAGAGCGAGTGCGGATCTGCAGTCCGACGCCAACACAGTTTCGCTTTTTGCTTCTTATCTCTTCACGCCTCACATTTTTGTGACGTTCAATAACAACGGCGCTTCGTCTACGCGGACGCAGCGCGACAGCGCGCCGCCAAATGTTCCGGCCGAATTGCGCAACGCATTCTTCCGCACTGCTGCGGACATTCTGTTGCGGCCCCTGGCGCCGCCGGGACAGGACCAAACCTCGGCCGGCGTGCAGGGAAAATATTTAATGCTGAAACGGCTGGGGCCGTTGTTCGATCAATACGCGCCGCGTGAATTGGCCGATGCGATCCACGCGCAGTCTGACGCGCTCGCCCAGGGTCTGCCCGAAGATGCGCGGCAACGCGACGACGAGCCGTTGCGCGAGGGAATCCGGCCGCAGCAAGACGCGAAGGATCGCGAAAAGGCTTTGCAGGATCGAATAGATCGGGCGAAGACTTCCGAAGAGCGAGATGCCTTGTACGTGCAGATGGCCCAATTGTATGCCGGAAATAGCGACATGCGCGCGCGCGATTTTGTAGACAAGATCGACGATACTGAAATGCGAAACAAGGTGCGCCCGTACATCGATGCCACAATGATGTTGCGCGCTAATGACACCAAAGATACGGACCTGATGTTCGAAATCTTAAAGAAAGGCGACCTCACGCACTTTCAACGAGCATGGGCGCTCGAGCGGGCTGCGACGCTCTTATCGAAAACCGATCGTGATCGAGCGCTGGCTACCATGGAGGAAGCAACCTCAGAAGCGCGCAAGATTGAAGAGTCGGATCCCGATCGGCCGCGCATAATGATCGCCATCGCGAACGCGCTGCTGGCTCTTGACCGCGCCCGGAGCTGGGAAACGGTTTCTGAAGCCATCAAGGCTGCCAATGCCTCCGAGTCATTTACCGGCGAAGACGGCGTCATGAGGATCAGTTTGATTACCAAGAATTCGTCCTCTATTAGAAGCACCAGTTCCGGCGAGTTCAACGTCGCCGGAGTCTTCACTGAATTGGCCAAAGAAGACTATAACAAGACAGTCGAAGTGATTCGTGGCTTCCAACGCGAAGCGCCACGCGCCAGCGCGACCATCGCGATTGCCAAAACGGTGCTGAATGAAAAGAAGAACTAAGCCGCTCGGAATACGATCTTAAGGGGCGTGCGGCGAACTGTTTCCAGTTCTGAAAGCCACTGAGTAAACGAAGTTAGAACGATATCGGGCCATTCGATTTTTCGGGCGACTCGGTTAGAATCTGATTCCCCCGGCACATATTCTCTTCTCTGGAGAATGCTGATGCGTCGTAATTCAGTTCTCATCTTCTCTCTGGTTGCCGCGACTTGCATTACGGCCGCCGCTCAAACCAAACCAGTAAATTCCGAGCAAGCCAGGGCCGCAAACGACAAAGCTGCCGCCGCGATGGAGGCCGAACGCGTGCTGAAAGAGCGGCGCGCCAACGCCCGGTCACTGCTGGTTAGCCTCGCCACCGATGCGCGCAACTTCAGCGATGCCACCTTGCGCGCGCGCACGCAGGCGCGGATTGCCGATATGCTTTGGGACAGCGATCACGAGCGCAGCAAATCGATGTTCCGTTCGGCCTGGGACGCCGCCGAAGCCGCCGATGCTGAGAGTCAGGCGCGGGTGCAGGAAGATATTCGTCAGCAACAAGCCGGCACCGGCAGCTCTGGATACGTAATCGCTACGCCGCCTGAGGTGCGGCGCGAAGTGTTGGGATTTGCGGCCAGACGCGATCGGAAGCTGGGCGAGGAATTGCTGGCGAAATACCGGGACGAAAAAACCAATGAAGGCAGCCGGCGACCCGGAAGCACGAACGAAGACAGCGCGCGCCGGTTCGCCGTCGCGGAAGAACTTCTGGCTGCTGGTGACGTCCAGCAGGCCTTGCAATTTGCCGAACCGGCGCTTGGATCAGTCGTCATGCAGTCGGTCGACTTTCTCGCTTCGTTGCGCGAGAAAGATGCAGCGCTGGCCGATCAGCATTATGCGGCCATGCTACAGAGTGCGGCTGTGAACCCACAGTCCGACGCGAACACGGTCGCGCTGCTGGCCGCTTACATTTTCTCGCCGCACCTTTACGTAACGTTTCGGGCCAACGGCGGTCCTTCGAGCGCGCAAACAGGTCCGGTAAACGCCGCCAACGTCAGCGCGCAACTGCGCGCGGCCTTCTTCCGGTCTGCGGCAGCTATCTTGCTGCGACCGATGTCCGACCAGTCCACCGTTGGGGCTGATGGTCAATATCTCGCGATCAAACGGATGTTGCCGTTGTTCGAACAGTTCGGGCCGGCCGAGACCGCGGCGGCTCTGAGAGCGCACCTTGATAATCTCGCTGCGGTTGCGAGTAGCGGGGCGCTCAATCGAGATGATGACTGGATGCATCGCGGGATCGAACCTGACAAGCGTCGCAACGATGAGAAGTCCAACGGCCAGCCGTCGGATCGTGAGCAATCGCTGCTCGACCGCGCTGAACGCGCCCGGACTTCCGCTGAGCGCGATCAGATTTATTTAGAACTGGCGCTCGTAACCATCGATAAAGACGACCGTCGCGCGCGTGATTATGTTGACAAGATTGAGGACATGGACCTGCGCAACTCGGTGCGTTCATACGTCGATGCTTCGATCGCATACAAGGCCGTGCGCAAAAGAGATGTGGAGCGCGCGCTGGAGCTGGCCCAGAAAGGTGACCTGACGCATTTGCAAAGGTCATGGTTACTTTCGCAAACGGCAGCTTTAATTGCAGCGACTGATCGTGAGAAGTCGGCGCAGGTAATTGAAGACGCCGCAGCTGAAGCGCGTCGGATCGAGACTGGCGACGCCGATCGCCCGCGGGCTTTCTTCGCTATCGCCAACGTGGTGCGGCGGACTAACCGCGCGAACGCGTGGGCAGTAATCGACGACGCCATCAGGGCGGCAAATTCCGCTGAGAAGTTTACCGGTGAGGACGGCGAGCTCACTTTCAAACTGGCCGGCAAGAGCACGAGAGCGGTTTCTCAGTACCCATTTCCGGACTTCAACGTGACCGGAATTTTCGGTGAACTGGCGAATGAGGATTACGACAAGGCGGTTGAGTTGGCCCGTGGATTTCAACGCGACGCGCCGCGCGCGAACGCGGTAATTGCGGTGGCGAAGTCGGTCCTCGATGAAAAGAAGAAATGAAGAAGAGGGTGGAGATTGGAGCTTAGAGGTTAGAGGTTAGAGAACAGAGGTTTGAGCTTAGAGCTTGCACCTCTAAACGTCGCTGAGAGGCAAAGAAGGTTTTAGAGTTAGAGTCACTGACTAAGCTCTAAGCTCTGACTAAGCTAACCTCTAACCTCTACGAATAGATATTCATCGACCGGGTCAGGAGCGTGAATGGGTCTTCAACGTTCAGCGCTTCGCGCACGTAAAAAGGTTCGCCGGCCTCCACCCCAATCAAAGAACCGTAATACCTCGTGCGGTCTTCAATCTCGCGCAGAAATCCTTTTTCAGCAATTCGGGTCACGGGCTCCCTGGAGCCCGGGCTATAGAACTGTGATCGATACGCGCGAATCGCTTCCATCTTTTTTTCGGCGAACTCTGAAACATCGATGATGAATGACGGCTGGACCAGCCGCGAATAAACGGCGTGCGCGAGGGCCGGCATTTTCATTGATTGTTGTCCGCCATCGGGATCGTAATTGCGCATCGTTGCCAGTCGCGCCGCTTCGCGGACGATGCGCGCCGTGGCTGCGTGATCAGGATGCGGATCATCCCAATGCGAAGTGAAGAGAACCGCGGGTTGATACTTTCTAATTGCCCGGGCCACCGTCTGGCGAGCTTCCTCGTTCAGCATGACGTGACCGTCGGGCAGTTCAAGATTGACGCGCGCGTCGAGGTCCATCACGCGGGCGGCATCAAGCGCTTCCCTGGCGCGAATTTCGGGGGTGCCGCGCGTGCCCATCTCGCCGCGCGTCATGTCGGCCACGCCGACTCGGTGGCCCAGTGCCTTCAACTTAATAAGCGTGCCCGCCATGGTCAGCTCGGCATCGTCCGGATGCGAGAAGATTGCGAGTACGTCCAGCTTGGTTTCCGCGGCCATTAGTTTGCTTCGAGGTTCTTCAGGCGAATGACTCCGTCGCCAATCGTAAAGTTCAAGGTCGCTCCGCCGTTGCCGTTACGCGCACGGATGGATGTTTTGGTGATGCTGTCGCGATCGCGCGGCTTCAGGTTGGGAAGTTCAATTTGTATTTCGCCGGCGCGCAGGACGTCGGCATTCACGTCAACGCTAAAGTCCGAAGCAAACCCGACGTTGACGACGCCCGTGGCCATCCTGATTTCCGCGCCCAGACCGTGCCAACTGTGCCCCGGAATGTTGAGGTTGATGGAACCGTTCTGAATCAGCACTGATACCAGGCCGCCAGTCAGCGACAGGTTCGCATCGCTCTTCAGCGCATTGACGCGCAGCGCGCCTTCCACGCCCGCGATATTGATGGGGCCGACGCCGCCGTCGATTTCCAGTCCCGTCATCGTCGGGACTTTGATCGTGTAATCCAGTTTCCAGGGGAGCCCGATGAGCGCTTTCGGAAAATTCTTCGTGGCTTGTTTCATGAACGCGCGGTCGTGAGTACCGCTCGTCAGAATCCGAATGTGATTCAGATCCGGATCCACGGCGAAAGTATTCACTGCCGCCAATTGATCGAGCGCGGCCGCGTTTGGCCCCTGCAGCTCGATCGAAGCCGTAATGTCGATCTCATTTTTGTCCCAGCCCTGGATGGTGATGGCGCCGACGGGCGCGCCGACCAGTGTTACGGTGCCGCCATACGACAAGCGATAATTCTCATGACGAGTTGTCGTCCGGGTGATCAGCGGCCCGGGCGCTTGCTTGTTGTCCTTTTGGGCTGACGCGCTGGCGAAAAAGAGAAGGGAAACAGCGAGGATAACGAAACAATGGATCGCGGTCGTTCGATTCACCGTGCTGATTGTAACGCAAACCGAGAGTTTGCGCTCTGTGCTTTAAGCCCGGATGGTGAAGATGAAGCAGCTCGCAAACCGATAGTTTGCGTAACGGCTAGCGACGGAAGAATTTGATATCGCCCTGGTAGTTGGTGATCGTAACGGACGCGCGGCCGTCGCCGACGTCGCCGGTGATGCGGCGGCCTTCACCCAAAAGC
The DNA here is from genome assembly GCA_036266295.1 of Pyrinomonadaceae bacterium. Classification (GTDB taxonomy): domain Bacteria; phylum Acidobacteriota; class Blastocatellia; order Pyrinomonadales; family Pyrinomonadaceae; genus UBA11740. The sequence goes on from DATANL010000162.1 coordinate 9,106, forward strand.
TGCATTCGTTTCTCGTCCCAGAATGGACCCAGCGAAATCCGCTTCACTGAAGAGGTCGCGACCAGGTGAAACCCGCAACTGGCCGGCAATTGCAGGCTGATGGTGCCGCGGCCCGATTTAAATTCGTAGGTGCCGCCGGACGTGAAGTCGCCGTCGAAGTAAATATCGCCCGACAGGTTCTGGGCGAACACTCGCGAAGCATTGATTCCGATCAGTTGAATGTCGCCCGAGGTCCAGATGTGCGCGCGCACGAGATCACCCTGAACGTTGCGAACATTGATTTGGCCACTGTGCGTTTCCAGATCGACCGACGATCGTGACGGGAGTTGAATCTTAAAATTCATCTCGATGTCATTGCGTCCGCGATTATCGCCGACGATATCGATCACCAGCCCTGACTCTGTCTGTCGTGGGTTAAAGGTGGCTTTGCGGTTATCCATGAGCGCCGTTACGGCGATCTCATCGCGGTCCCAGGTCTCGACCGTGATCGTGCCGGTGATGTTCTTCAGTTCGAAACGGACGTTCTTGCCGGCGGGGAAACGGCGCGAGACTTTCTGCTGCGCGAGAGCGAAGCTCGATGCAGTCAGGACAATCAAAATTGAAAAAAGCGCTGAGAGAATTTTGATTGGCTTGCGGTTATCGGAGGCGAACAATTTCATTGGGTCAATCGGGCGACGGTGCCGGTACCTTTCAGCTTAGAGATCTGAGAATTCTTTCAACAGCGCGACCTTGTCATTGAAAGCTTCATTCAAAATGTCTTCAGACACAGTGTCGTGCGGGTTAACCGCCAACTGCTTCAGTGAATCATCAACAGCCGCGTCGATCACGCTCATGTTCCGCTCGAAAGTCTCACGCATCTGCGGACTCCAACGGGCCTTATTCAATTCCACGCGATCGTTCCAGTACGCGATGGTCTGCTGTTGCTGACGGTAACGATCCTCGATGTGGGGCGGAATCGGAACCAATCCGCCGACCTGCGGACCGCCACTGAACGAGAACCGGCGGACGCCGACAGCGGTGCCCATGGCAACCACCAGAATGATAACGGCGACCAGCCCGGCTAACTGCGGGAACGAGACCTGCCAGCTGCGGTTCATCATTCGAAAGAACCAGCCGGCTTCTCGATGAATCTCGTGGTGACTGGCCGAGGCATGTTCGGCCTCGATCAGGTTCGTGATGCGCAGCCACATCGCGCGCGAATCCGGCACCGGATCGTAAACGCCGCGCTGCTCGCGGCAAAAATCAACGATAACGTTCAGGTCGTTTCGAGCGTCATTACAATCGGGACAGGAGTTCAGGTGCAGCTCAAGCCGCGTACAGTTTTCTACCGTGAGCGCTCCATCGACAAAGTCGCTGAGCATTAGCTGGTAATTCTCGCAGTTCATTTCTTTCAACCTCTGATGACCACGCATCCTGTCTAACGCCGGGGACGCGCGACTGTCGCGGTCTTTAAGCAATAAAGGGGAGACTGCATCATCATTAATCTGGCAAAATAGCGGCGAAAACGCGCGCTTAGATGTCAAACTGGCCCGCTCTGGGAGCACGGAACCTCGGCCTTTTCATTTGGCCGAGTTCTTGGTTGCTACTTTGGCGGGTTCTGTTGCCTGAGAAGGCCACGTAATTTCATTCTGGCCTTGTGTAATTGCGATTTCGACGTGCCGACCGAACACCCGAGCATCCGGGCAATCTCTTCGTGCTCGTGCCCTTCGATATCGTGCAGCGTGAAAACCGTCCGATAACCTGGCGGCAACTGAGCTATAGCTTTGTCTAATGCGATGCGATCGACCACCGGCATGGCGTTCGGATTCTCGGTGCCTTTGACGATTTGCACCGGCACTTCGCCTTCTTCGGTCGTCTGCTCGAGCCGCACGCCGCGCTTGCGAAAGTGCATCAGCACCTGATTGACCGTCAGCCGGTGCAGCCAGGTGGTGAAGGCCGACTCGCCGCGGAAACTCCCAATCTTCCGAAACAGTTGAATGAAAACTTCCTGAGCCAGGTCTTCCGCTTCGACGACATTGCCGGTCATGCGCAGGCAGAGAGAATATACGCGCCGATTGTGACGCTCGTAAAGCTCCTGAAAAGCGCCCATGTCGCCATTCGCCGAGCGTTGCGCCAGCTCAAAATCGGAAGTCTTCGGAGCGGCAGCTCCGTCGCCATCCGGTACGTTCGGTTTCTCGTCCGCAGCCACTGTTTTTTTGGTAGCACAGACTTTAGTCT
>DATANL010000163.1:0-2321 GCA_036266295.1 Pyrinomonadaceae bacterium
GGCCGTCGCGATGAAGATGACCTGCGAAAGGTCGAACGGGACATCGAGATAGCGATCGACGAAGGCCTTGTTTTGCCGTGGATCTAGCACTTCGAGCAAAGCGCTGGCGGGATCGCCGCGAAAATCGGCGCCAATCTTATCAATTTCGTCGAGCATCATGACCGGATTGCGGGTGCTGGCCCGTCGCAATTCCTGAATGATGCGGCCCGGCATCGAACCGATGTAAGTGCGGCGGTGTCCGCGAATCTCCGCTTCGTCACGAATCCCGCCCAGACTCATCCGCACAAACTTTCGCCCGAGCGCGTCGGCCACGGATTGACCCAGGCTCGTTTTCCCGACGCCCGGCGGACCCAGCAAACAGAGAATTGGTCCCTGACCAAGTGGGTTGAGTTTGCGGACCGCGAGATATTCAATCAGCCGGCGTTTCACTTTGGTCAGGTCATAATGATCGCGATCGAGAATCTGCTGGGCTTTGTCGAGGTCGAGATTGTCCTCGCTCAATTTCGACCAGGGCAACTCTGCGATCGTCTCGACATAACCGACAATCACCGAATACTCGGGGCTGGCTGGCGGGATAATATCGAGCCGCTTTAACTCGCGCTCGGCTTGCGCGAGCACTTCGGCAGGCGGTTTGGCTGCTTCGAGTTTTGTTCGAAGAACCGCGATGTGTTCGTCGGCGCCCGTGTCGCCTTCGCCCAGTTCGCGCTGGATGGCCTTGAGCTGTCCGCGCAGATAAGCCTTGCGTTGCGCGTCGCTAAACTGCGATTGCACATCTTTCTGCAGCTTTTGTTGAATCTGGGCCACTTCCAGTTGCGCCGAGATGTGCTTTTGCACGGCGCGCACACGCTTGCGTAGATCGAGTTCCTCCAGGATCGATTGCCTTTCGGCAACTGAAGTATCGAGATTCGGCGCGAGAAAATCGGCCAGCTGCTCCGGATCCTCGATGTTGTGAATATTCGCGGCTGTTTCTTCAGGAATATCCGGTCGCAACTGCGACAGACGCATGGCGCTATCCCGCAAATTCTGAAACTCAGCCTGCCACTCGGCGTTTTGCTCCGGCATGATGGTGTTGAGCAGATCGATTTCCGCGCGCAGATAGGGCTGCGTCGCGACAATTTTGCGCATGGCAAATCGCCGCAGCCCCTGCACTACGATGACAATACTGTTTTCCGCCTGGCGCAGGAGCTTTAGAACGATGGCGGCTGTTCCGACATGATAGAGGTCTTGGGGACCAGGCTCTTCCTTTTCTTCCTCCCGTTGAGTCAGGAACCCCACGATCTTGGTCAGCGGCAAGGTTTCATCCAGCAACTTGATCGATGCTGGTCGACTAACCGTCAGGGGCAGCACGCTGCCAGGAAACATCACAAATCCGCGGAGCGGCAGAATTGACAGCTCCTCCGGAATGCGCGGCATGGCGTGACCGTCGGCATCACTCGTCGTCGCCATGTCCGCCCGCTTGGCTGGCGCGCTCGAAGACTGTTGCAAGGTTGAGATTGCGCCGTCGCTCATTTTTTCAGCGGCAGATAGATCCAGAGAAGTCCGTTCTCCTGCTCGGCGGACGCACGTTTCACATCCACGTCAGCGGGCAACCGCACCTCGCGTTCAAAAGGTCCATAATCGATCTCCAGCGCCAGAATTTGCGTAGTTTGATCGCTCGGTTCCGGCGTTTCACGCGAGCCCCGGATGACAACCCGGCGCGGCTCGACCGTGAGATCAATCAAAGATTTGTCCACACCTGCGAGGTCAACACAGATGCGTACCGCTGCGGCGCAGCGATAGGCGTTGATTGGAGGTTGCCAAAGGTGCGGCGCGCCATGCCAGAGCTGAATGCTGCTCATGCTCAAATCCGCGTAGGTGTGACGTAACCAGCGCACTTTCATTGTTCGAACTGTTCCCTCCTCTTTCATTAACACAATCTATACTGGGAACCGCTGCGCGTCGCCTACGCAACGCATCAGCGAAGGCCGGTCACATTGCCCGCGGCTGCGGGCTTGGATTTTGAAAAGGTGGACATAAGACCAGATCGCAGGGTGATTTGGATGCGCAGACAAATCCGCGCGATTCGTCGTTCTCCGGTTATTGCGCTCGCCTTACTCTTCGCGTTCCATTGCGGCAAGGAGGACACCGGGAGTTAATCGTTGCCACCCGTGCTAAATGCAGATTTCCAAAACCAACGTCAGCCGTCTGAGTGATTTTATCTGCCCGGCGATATTACTCCTGATCGCAATCACCATCGCTTATCCCCGGTGGCGCGCAGGTATCGATTGGCGGGATGAAGGTCTTCTCGCTTACGGTGCCGAGCGAGTGGTGCATGGTGAAAT